>DASQZS010000216.1:0-5783 GCA_035638535.1 Candidatus Acidiferrum sp. | reverse complement strand
CACCACGTCTTCGGCCGTACTCACAGTTAGTTCAGACTCATATCCAGCCGCCAATCCCGACTGCATTTGCTTCCTTACTGCTTCGTCTACTTTCGGGTAGGCGTGACCGAGCACAATGGCTCCATGGTTAACGAAATAATCCACGTATCCGTTTCCATCAATATCCCATATCCTCTTGCCTTCGGCCCTTGAGAAGAATAATGGGTGTGGTTTGATGTACCTGGCGTTACTGTGCACTCCTCCTGGTATTACTCTACTTGCTCTTCTGAACATCTGTTCAGATCTGTCTAATGACGGCATTCCGTTCGCCTTTACTTCAAAACGATGTGCGAATTTATTCTATCGCTATCGTCGTTATGGTGGATCGGACGCCTGGCAGTCGTCTTATCTTCCACGTAATAGCTTGTTTCAGTTCGTCCATTGAGTCCGCTTCGACTTTTGCGATCATGTCGTATACTCCGTAGAGTCTGTGGCATTCCTTCACGTATGGAAGCTTACGAATTTCCTCGAGTACCTTTTCTTCCGAGCCCAATTCCACGTTCATTAAAACATAAGACACGGCCATGGTAAATCTGAGCGCTACAGATGCATTAGGCGTGAGTAAAACCCTTGCTCTCGTATCCATCTTTGATGATAACGTGCAGAATTCTCACGCTGAACTTGTGTCGTCCGCTTGTTTTTCTCATGCCCTTGCGCATTAATTGACCAATTTAGCGCCAATGAGGAGTAAATTAGAGGACTACCAAGAAATAAAATGCCACAACTAAAATGATCCGATATACGCCAAAGGCGATAAAATTATGAGTCTTAACATAGTTCAGAAAGAGCTTGATTGCTAAAAGAGCGACCAGAAACGAGGTAACGAAACCAATCAACAAAATTCCCATCTCACCTGACGTGAAAGATCCCGCAGATTCTATCAAATCGAATCCGGAAGCCGCGATCATCGTCGGGACAGCAAGTAGGAACGAGAACATCACTATCGTCTGTCGTTTCATCCCTAGCGCAAGTCCGCCCATGATTGTAGGTGCAGATCTCGATACGCCCGGAATGATTGAGATTGCCTGAAACAAGCCGATTAGCAAACAGTGCTTATACGGAATTTTAGAAATATCGTCTATCTCCGATCGTTCGTGATAAAATATTTCGAAAGCTATGAGCGCTATTCCGCCGAGTAACAGTGACCAGAGCACTATCTGCTCATTGCCAAAGAGAATTTGTTTGAACACTTTGTACAGCAATAATCCGATTATACCGGTAGGTATGAACGCGACGATTAATCGCTTTAAGACTGCAAGGTCCAGCAACAAGCGCCAGTAAAGAACGATGACGGAGAGAATTGAACCAAATTCCAAAGCAATTTCAAAACTCTTCACAAACGGAGTCTGAGCGACATTGAGGATCGTAGCAACCAAAATAGTGTGACCCGTCGAGGATACGGGCAAGAATTCAGTTAGCCCTTCCACGATTGCTAGAATGATTGCAGTTAATACGTCCATTCAGCATCTCTTTCGCCCATTCCAGTCGCCCTCCTATAAGACCAGCGAAACGATAATGGTTGTTCGCGAATCCAGTTGTTCGAAAGGCTTTTGAGCCTACACTTCTCTATGTAACCAAGATGGCCGGTCCTCCTTGTCAGAAGATTTTGGAGAAGAGTTAGACGACTTCGAAGAAGAGGAAGTCTGCGAAGACGATGGCTGCGAAGCGGAATACTTGCTTGTAATGCCTGTCGCTGACTCCGGTTGCTATTTGTACGTGTGTGCCGAATGTGGATGTAACCTTACCGAAATTCCGTACTACAATCGCTTCTATTGCGAAAATTGCGGCTTACATTATTGAATACTGGCAGGTTCTCTTTTATTCAGCATAGTTTCGGTCACTTGTTCGGTCTACGATGCTCTCAGCTCATTTAATGCGAATCGCTGCTTGCTTGATAATCCTAACCGGTCTCCTATTCAATTCGCTACCGATGGCACATCCCACAATAACTTCAAACAAGATTCCACAGTATATTGACGAATTCGCCGTACCAACCTTGCGTGCGGCCCCTCTGGCAATTACTGTTGACAAAAATGGGATCGTTTGGTTTACAGAGTCGAATATGAGTAAGCTGGGAAGATTCGATCCCTCCAATCGATCGTTCATCGAATACCGCGTCCCCGGCGTCGGCGATATGTGGGGTGTCACATCAGACCACGAAGGACGGATCTGGATAACCCAATACGCCGGGCACGGATCGGTCAACCCTGGCGGCGCAATAGTTGCTGGAGGAAACGGACGAATATTGGTTTTCGATCCATCATCGAAACAATTTAGCGTGATAAATATTCCAACGAACAGTTCGTTTCCAATGCGGATCACTGTAGATTCGGACAACCGCGTTTGGTTCACCGAATTCCTAGGAAACAAAATCGGCATGTACGATCAAACATCCAAACATCTCTCAGAATATGTTGTGCCAACCAACGAGTCAGGCCCAGCAGACTTGACATTCGACAAGTACGGGACATTATGGTTCACCGAGGCTTACGCAGAGAAAATTGGCGAATTCTACACGGGCAACAACAGTTTTATGGAATATCAGTTGGGTTCGGAGACTCCGTCCCTTCTTGTTTCCTCACCAGTAGGTATAGCTGTCGCTTCCGACGAGACTATCTGGGTGGCTGACCATGGAGGTAATTGGATCGTCAACTTCAATCCCATCAATGGCCTGCTGACCCATTATCCTACACATACTCCACCAGCAAGCGTCTACCCAATTTCAATCCCCAATGGATTGCTTATCGATGGTCAGGGGCGAGTCTGGTTTTGTGAACACGGAGGGAATAGCATAGCCTACTATGATCCCGCAGAAGGAAGTATGGTCGAGTTTCCGATTCCGTCTGGGCCCATTGCTACGACACTCTGGATTGCCTTGGCACCAAATGGCGATGTTTGGTTCACCGAATGGACTACAGACAAAATAGGTGTCGTCCACACAAATCTTCCTATCCCATTCACCGTTCATTTAGGTGTTGACAGTCTTGCCTTGCAGGAAGGACAGGATACGTCGCTGGCTGCTACCGCGGATGTTCTTCAACCAACGGAAGGCAATGGCACTTGGAAGGCGTCTTGGTCATCCTATAACCCAACCGATATCTCAGCCTCTTTCTCCCCACAATATCCATCGCTCAACAGTTCCAGTGTTATGACCACCCAGATATCGATCTCAAGCTCAACGCCACCCGGAAACTATACCTTGTCTGTAGGACTCGATGCATCTCGAGTCAGAGTCTGGGCCTTTTCAACCGTTGAGGTGTCACCGACCACAAGCGCTAACGAAACCTACAGCCAATACGCTCCTATCGGCGAAATTATCGTCCTTACTATAGCGCTGATTGCAGTTGTACTTTTGCGAAGAAAGAGACTACGGAAGCTCGATCGTTAAGCCGATCATAAAGGCAATAAGATAGATTTTGGACAGGACATCTATGGCTAGTTCCAGCAGGCTCGGAGACATCACCGAATCCGTTATTCGTGAAATGACCCGGCTGAGTGAAAAATACGGCGCGATCAACCTATCACAGGGCATGCCTGATTTCGATCCTCCCAAGGAACTGATTGAGGCTGGAATCAATGCCATTAAGAATGGACACAATCAATATCCGCTTACGTGGGGACAAAAAAGTCTCAGGGATGCAATTGCACGCAAGGTAAAAGATTACAATAAGATCGAAGCGGACCCAGAGAAGAATGTCACCGTGACCTGTGGTGCTAGCGAGGCAGTTACTGCCTCCATCCTCGCCATCACGAATCCCGGAGATACAGTTGTCGTAACCGACCCATTCTACGAAAATTATGTGCCTGACGCCATATTGGCTGGTGCGAAACTTACCTACATTCCCTTCAAAGGTCAAAACTTGCACTTAGACTTTGAACAACTGAAAGCCGCTCTTGAGGAAAAACCCAAACTAATCATGCTCAACACGCCAAACAACCCGACTGGGAAAATTCTTGACGCAGGATCTTTGAAGCTTATCGCGGATTTATGTGAAGAGTCCGGCACTATCGCTGTAGTTGATGAAATTTACGAACATATAATTTACGATGGAAAAGAACACGTCAGTCTAGCGTCAATCGGAAACATGCATGATCAAACTGTCACGGTAAGCGGTGCCTCCAAAACCTACAGTGTAACCGGCTGGCGAGTTGGCTGGGCAGTAGCTGAGGAGAACTTATCTAACTCCATCAGAAAAGTTCATGATTACCTCACAATCGGTGCTCCCACACCGTTACAGGAAGCGCTCGTTACCGCATTGAACTTCCCTACACGCTACTATGATCAGCTCGCAAAAATGTATGAAGAAAAGAGAAATCAAATGCTGAAAATTTTGGACGAAGCAGAAATCAAATATCACCGTCCGGAAGGCGCATACTACATATTGGCCGAAGCGCCAACTGAATTTAATGACGGTCTCGAGTACGCTAACCATCTGATCAAGAACGTAGGCGTAGCCGTACTTCCGGCCAGCGCCCTATATCATGACAAGGAGTTAGGCAAGCGCAAGTTTCGCCTAGCCTACTGCAAGAAGGACGAGACCTTACTCGAAGTCGGAAAACGGATAAAGAAACTGAAACCTCACCAGTACTGAAATGCTCTCTTCGGATGAGTTGCAAGACCTGACGAAACAAGGGCGTAGTTGCGACGCTACCTCCATTAGAACCCCACCACGTCAATCTTACTGCATGAAGCTAAATCCTCGATCAGAGTAAGCAGAAGACGAGGAGAAAATGGATAAGCAGAACCGAGATTCTTTCTTACATGAAGTAGACGCATTCTGCTGCGAACTTCGCCCGATCGAAGAAATATGTTACGTCGAGCACAAGTTCAACGATCAGCTGATTCCACTCTGCCAGAAATATCATCTCTTAGGCATACCGATAAAAGAAGAATACGGAGGTAGAGGCGCTGACTCGCTTACTTACACTCGATCATTGGAACGTATCGGTATGGAAGGTACAGGAGTCCGCACCTTCTTTTCAGGACACACGTCCATAGGACAGATCCCGATTCAAATGTGGGGATCTGATAATCAAAAAGAGAGATATCTTCCACCCTCAACGAGAGGCGAGAAGATCCTAGCGTTCGGTCTAACTGAACCTGACGCTGGCAGCAATCCGTTAGAGATGAAGATGAACTACGAATTCAAAAATAACCACTACATCCTCAATGGTGTCAAGTATCTCATCTCCAACGCGGGAATAGCACATGCAATCATAGCATTCGCGTATCCGAAAAATGGGGTGGGAAGAATCAGCTCGTTCATAGTTGACACGGACAAGGAAGGATTTCTGAAACAAGACCTAACGACCAAGCTGGGAATGCCGACTTCGAACACTGCATTATTCGAGCTACATGACTATCCAGTTCCCAAAGAAAATTTGCTTGGAAACGAAGGTGATGGTTTCAAAATAGCAATGTCCACATTGATGAGTGGACGCTTAAGTGTGGCTGCCGGTTGCCTAGGCGTTATCGCTGACTGCTTGAATGAAGCTGTTAGATACGCGAAGGAACGAAACCAACATGGAAAGCCAATAGCTAAACACCAACTCGTCCAAGAGCACATAGCGATGATGAGAACCGAGCTTGACGCCGCCAGGTGTCTCGTATATAAAGCGGCATATCTCAAAAGCAAATATGACGCTGATCCAGATAATTCGAAAATACGATCGGTTACTGATCGAATGATTGCAGAAGCGAAATTCTTCGCGGCCAACGCGGCCTGGGATGCTGCAGATCGGGC
>DASQZS010000215.1:0-6181 GCA_035638535.1 Candidatus Acidiferrum sp. | reverse complement strand
GGGATTGTGCCTGTGGAGGTAGAAATTTTTCCCGATGGACTTTCATCATGGCCGCTATGACATTTGCGTGCCTAAGGATTCCTTCGTCTATCAAAGCCTCGACCGCACGCTGCCTCATCGCCACAAAATCCCGTGAACCGCTCAACTTAGGAATCGCCTCCTCTTCAGTGTAATCAAAACAAATGCTACAAAGACGACCAAACAGACGCCTGCTATCAACTGTAAACTTTCATTGCCCGCTTCGACCGTAGTTTGCTCCTGAGATATGCTCGTCTGTGATTGCATTGTCGTCGTTGAGTTCGAAGCTATGGTTGCACTGATATTGACCGGAGCAACGAACAATTGCATATTGTAGTCCGGGTTAGCTCCAAGGTTGAAGTTAGCCGCGAAGAGTGGATAAGCCGTCACGTTGGTCATCGCAAGCCCGAAGTGGTCGCCGATAAACCACATGTCGTTCAAACCCGAAGCTCTTCCTATCTTTCCCGGATTCATTGGATCCCAACTGTATTTCGTAACCCTGATGTTGTTCCCGATTGGGTTAAGGGAATCCGTATCGTTGTAGAATTGAATCACGGTATCAATACAAAAATTCTCTTTCCCAACATCGTTGGCCAATATCCACGGCTCACTCGGACACGGTAACCTGCTGTCGTAGAATGCTACGGCCACCAGACCGTTAGGTGAGGCGGCAATGACGGGCTGCAGAGCGTTTTCGTTTTGGGGAGTAGGATCATCATTCACCGTCAGCGGAGCGGCCCAGGTTTGACCACTGTCGGTCGATTCATAAACCACAACGTCGGTTCTCTCTGCCAACGCCTCAGTAAAATTGCCACTCATAATTTCATAATTCGCACGCGTGACTCGTTCTACCGCTAATAGCAGATGGCCGTTCCTGGGATTAACCGTGAACGATTGAAATTGGCTTGTTCTGAACGGAGCGTTATCATAACCGTGATTCATTGTAGTAGTGATTTCTATTGGCGGGGTGAACGTAAGTCCACCATCGGTCGACTTGACAACGTATTCCGCTCTCTGCCCAAAATCGGGGACATTTGATTCTACAGATGGCAGTGCGACCATCGATGCATAACTAACGTATATCGTCCCATCTGGTCCGATTGCTAGAATCGGATTAACAAAGCTCACATTCCCAGATGCGATGGGGCTTATGGGGATTGGTTGCGAGAAACTCTCGCCTTCATCAGTTGATTTTGAGATCATTATGCTGCCGACCAATTTCGTTCCGATCAGGAACGTGATCCAAACCAGATACACCGTACCATAATGCGCACTATTCTGAAAGTTGTCAATAGCTATCCACCCCTTACTCGATACTACGTTCGGTTGAGGTCTGAAAACCGGTCTACCGTCATTCGCTATACCCCAAGTTAAGCCACCGTCGGTCGACTTAACCACATAGAGAGGGAAGTGGCCTCTGAATACAGGTAATACAGCTGCGTAAAAGTCTCCGGAGCGATCGATCGCAATGCTAGGGTCATAGGTGCCTACACTATCAGAGAAGTTCGCCTGAGAACAATCGAACCCCGTAACCAAATGTTGGGCCCACGTTACCCCTCCGTCGTTGGTATCAACTTCAGCCGCTGATCCCGAAAAAAAATTGTTAGTGACATCGAAAATGAACTGCGTTGATCCTACCAAGCGATCGGGATCGGATGGGTCAACGATTAACGTCGATCCTACACTCGCAGTAAATTCAACATTGTGTACGCATTGGTTTGTGTGCAGATCCATCGCTGTGCCGTTGATCGGTGCAGTGACCTGCAAATTCGCTATTCCAAGGTTGTTAGCCTCGAACCCCCCGTTTGGGCTGATAATCGTTCGGGTATTTCCTGTGGAGACAAGCGTCAATGACAAGATTAAGATGGCAACGAGACGCGTCGAATTCATGACACAACTCGGCTGTATCGTTTTAGATTAAATATCATTGCTGCACCATCCAATATTCGACTTTCTCTAGCACAAATTCCTCTCGAAAGCCTATTCGAGCTCCACTAGTTATCTGACATTATGGCGTTGATTTTTCCTTGCTGATAAGACAATCTTCATCTTCGACATTATGATATAGAACGTTTAGCTCACCATAACCGAAGCTTATACAAAATATAAACTCGTCATGGTCCTGTAACATTTTTCTCTTGGATCATGAAACCTCAGGAAACAAGTTTTTTGGCCAGGCTCCATCTACAATAAAGAAGGAGTTGGGTATTATTCGACGCTTTTCGCGCCGTGAAGTTCTAGCCGGCGGTACCTTAGCCGTGGTCGGCTTTGGATTAGGATTCGGAGTTAGCGACCTGGTTACTATTCCACCAAGCCCTCAGGCTGTTGGATCCCCTGCCACACCGAACGAGGCTCTACAGACTTTACTTCAAGGCAATCAACGATTCGTTTCAGGATCGACTGTCGTTTATCCAAACCAATCCGTTGAGTTAAGGACGCAGCTTGCTGGAGGTCAATCCCCTTGGGCGGTAGTGCTTGGATGTATAGATTCACGCGTACCCCCTGAGCTAGTATTTGACGTTGGCCTAGGCGATCTTTTCGTATCCAGAACAGCAGGACAAGTGATTGACGACGTGGTGCTCGGAGGTATCGAATTTGGCGTAGAGGAATTCAACACGGTACAGTTGGTGATGGTGCTTGGACATGAAAGTTGCGGAGCCGTAAAAGCCGCAATTCAGACCATTCAATCAAACGGTCATGCGGACGGTAGTATCCAATCCTTAGTTGACGCAATTCAGCCTGCTTACGAAAGTGCGCTTGGACAGCCAGGAGATTTAGTCGGCAATGTAATAAACGCTAACATCGCATATGAGGTTGAGAAGCTCAAATCCGTCGACATAATATCTAACGCCATCAGCGCAGGCTCAATCGCTGTGGTTGGAGCATATTACGACTTAGGAACAGGCCAAGTAACGGTCACTGTTCCGCCAAGCTAATAATTTCATGCAGTTACTCTCTGAACGCGAATCTTTGCGATCTGCAATTCATCTCCCCCTTCGAGACTCAAATTTGTCCCACACCGGGGGCATAGCAATGATGGAAGGGCGAAGTGAAATGATTCATCTTGCCTTTCGAATGTGTCTTTGAAATTGCAGTTGGGGCAACTTACTTTGGCTTGGATCTCCTCAACTAGTAGCTTCGACCCGCTTAAACTGGTTCGTTTCACAAGAAGATTGTAAGAGTAGAGTAGTTGTTCGACTGAGACTGATCTTAGTCTTCCGATTCTAACGTAGACCTCCAAAAGTTTACCGCAATTACTGTTCTTTTTTTGATAATCAAGAAGGTTGTTGACCAATATGGTAGCGATTGAGAACTCGTGCATTACGCCCACTGATGATCTAGTCTAGTCCCAAGCTTCTTCCGACTTCCACGATCCCGTCGTTTCTCCTACAGCTAATTGGAACAACACACGCCTTAGGGTTAATCGTCGCGATATCCTTTCTCAATTTCGAAGGATCAACCTCCATTACTTGAGCCAAGTCGATTTTGTTGATTGCCACCGTATCCGCCTCGATGAACATCATTGGATGTTTCACGACCATGTACGGACCTTCGGTCACGCTGATTACAACAATGCGTTTGTCTGATCCGAGTGGAAATTCGGCGGGGCAGATCAAATTACCCACATTCTCTATGAAGACTAAATCCAGCTCATTCAGCTTTAGTCTGGCTAAGGCCTTCTTGATTAGGTTCGCGTCGAGATGGCATTCTTTGCCCGTGTTCACCTGCACGGTTGGAACGTTTTCCTCAGCGATAAGATCCGCGTCTATCGTAGTCGTGACATCGCCTTCGATAACTGCAATACGGTAACGATTTTTCAGGATCGAAACCATGGCTTTGATTAAAGACGTCTTTCCAGAACCTACTGAACCCATGACGTCGATCGATGTAATTCCATGTTCCCCCATTACTCGATGATTTTCCAGTGCGAGTTCCTTGTTCGCCTTCAGAATGTCCGTTTCTAACTCAATATCGTATACTTCACCTTCAGATGAAGTAATCACCTCAGCGTTGGTTGCCATAGCAATCTTTGATGTTGCGTCTAGATAATGAACCTGATCTCGAATACCGGAGGTCGGGAATTGCTTTACATTCAGATTAGTGATAGATACGACTTGATAAGTGGACCAATATGGCTTCAGATATCATAACGCTTGCTCATGGCGCCGGCGGCTCAGTAATGCAGTCGCTCATCAAACAGTATGTCCTGAAACATTTGGGAGGCGCAAACGTGGAGGTGCCTCTCACCGCTCTGGATGACGCCGCGGTAGTTGACGGAATTGTCTTGAAGTCGGATTCCTACACCGTGAAACCCATCTTCTTTCCCGGGGGGGACATAGGACGTCTTGCGATATGTGGTACCGTGAACGATATTTGCATGATCGGTGGCGAACCCGTAGCTCTGGCGGAAGGGTTCATCATAGAAGAAGGTTTGAGCCTCTCGGACTTCGATAAGATACTTCTGAGCATGAGACAGACTTGCGATGAGGCGCAAGTTTCGGTTGTAACGGGAGATACGAAGGTGATGGAGAGAGGGGCTTTGGAAAAAATCGTCATCAACTCGTCCGGAATCGGAAGACGAAACACCTTCTTGGATCATAATTTGAGTGAAGTGAGACAATATCGAAATTGTAACAGTCAGTGGTTACTAGATTCCAATGTTCGGAAGGGAGACAAAATAATACTCTCCGGAACGATCGGCGATCATGGCATTTCTGTTCTTTCCGCGCGAGAAGGATATGGATTCGAAACTAGAATTGAGTCGGATGCTGCCCCCCTGAATCATTTGACCAGTGACATGCTTCACGTTGGAGGTATAGTCGCAATGAAGGATCCTACGCGAGGTGGCTTGGCGAATTTACTAAATGAATGGAGCGAGAAGTCACACATTGGTATCCTATTGCGTGAGCAGGATGTTCCAATCAAGCAGGGAGTACAATCGGCATGCGAAATGTTAGGGTTAGACGTAATGGAGATCGGGAATGAGGGGAAGGTCGTTGCTGCAGTTGTTCCAGAGAAAGTGGAAGATGTTCTGGCCGTCATGAAACGAAGCTCGGTGGGAAAAGAGGCGATCGCAATAGGCGAAGCGACCTCTGAGTTTGATGTCGTCGCAATGGAGACTGTTGTAGGGGGTAGACGAATAATTCCTCCACCTGCCGGTGATCCTGTTCCGAGAATATGTTAAGCCCGACAACGCATTGCGGCGAGAACCTTGTGTTCCGCCCAGATCTTACATGTGCCTTCAGCCGAAACCATGGTCGGTCCTTTCGGGGAAGCCGGCGTGCACGCCTTCATGTATAGCGGACATTCAGGCGGGTCAATTTTGCCGAGAATTACGTCTCCGCACCTTGCCTCAGGTACGAACTGCTCCGCTCCCGGTGTCTCCTTCAAGCCGTATCTGATGCGTGCGTCAGAATCGACAAACTCTTCCCTAATTCTGAACCCGGAATCAGGAATGGTCGCTACTCCCCGCCAGTAGCCATCCACTCTCTCGAACACTTTATCCATTGTCTGCTGTGCCCGGATGTTTCCTTCCCAAGTCACCGCTCGAGTGTACTCGTTCTCCATCTTGGGTTCGTTGTCAACAATTTGTTTTAGGAGCATAGTAACGGAAATCAGAATATCAATAGGCTCGAAGCCTGCAAACGCCATCGGCTTAGGCGTCTTCTCAAAGTAAGGTTGGTAGGCCTTCATGCCAGTTACCGTGGCTGCATGACCGGCATTAATGAAGCCGTCAACAGCTAGTTCAGGTGATGACGCGACTACACCCACCGCCGGCGGTACGTAACGATAGGAGACTAGGAAAGTAAGATTTCGAGGTGGTCCTTTGATGATTTCGTACGCAGTGGGCGGAGCAGTTGTCTCGAACCCCACCGCAAAGAATACGAATTCGCGTTGCGGATTTGATTCGGCTATCTGAACCGCATCATGAACGCTGTAAACCACCTGAACTCCTCCTCCTGCCGCTTTAGCCTCGAACAGAGACATATCCGAACCTTTCGCCCTTGACATATCACCATACGTGAGAATCGTCTTTCCCTGCAGAGAAAGTTTCGTAACTGAATCAATATCCGCAGCAGGAGTCACGCAGACGGGACACCCAGGACCCGCACGCACTTCAACGTTCAAGGGAAGGAGTGTACGGATCCCGAAGTGGGTTATT
>DASQZS010000214.1:0-5065 GCA_035638535.1 Candidatus Acidiferrum sp. | reverse complement strand
AGACCATTCAATAACGTTACCAGTTCTACGAGCTGCAGCAAAGAAGTATGGAGCGTTATCCCTGATCCATTTCGATGCGCATTCAGATTGTTGGGATGATTATTTCGGTAAGAAGTACAATCATGGCACAACTTTCAAAAGGGCTCTTGAAGAGAAATTAATTGATCCAACGCGGTCTATTCATGTCGGGTTACGGGGTCCACTATATGATAGCACGGATCTGAGCGGCCTTAGCAAAATGGGATTTTCAGTCATCACCATGAAGAAATTTACTGAACTTGGCGTAACGGGGACCTTGCGGCAGATACTTGAGGTGGCTAAAGGGACGAGTTACGTTTCGTTAGATATCGACGGCATCGATCCTGCCTTCGCCCCTGCGACCGGCACTCCGGAAGTGGGAGGCTTCACAAGTAGGGAAATACAAGATTTAGTGAGAGGATTAGACGGAAAGAACCTAATTGGATTTGACGTAGTTGAAGTCTCGCCCCCGTACGACGTGGCTGAGGTGACCGCACTTCTCGCCAGTAACCTCACTTATGAACTCTGCAGCGTAATAGCGAAGCACAAACAACCGTGATTCTTCGTCGAGGAGGCTGAGATTTTTGAATCCAGTAGTCGCCGTTGCCCAAATTGACTGCGAACTAGGTCGACCAGAACGGAACATTAAGACAATATCAGAACTGACTCAAAGAGCGAGTAGACGTGACGTTGACATCATCTGTTTTCCAGAACTCGCTACTTCTGGATACTCTCTCAATAGCAGATGGCGAAAATTCGCTGAACCGATACCTGGTAAGACCACTGAAAGACTAGGACGACTCGCGCAAGATTCTGGAGTGTATCTGATCGTTGGTATGCCAGAGTATGATCCACGATCACGCCGGATCCATGATTCATCAGTTCTGATTGACTCAAATGGAAAAGTAGCAGGAGTTTACAGGAAAATACACCTATGGGATATCGAGAGATCCTACTTCACACCAGGAAAACGCTTCGAAGTCTTCAAAACCAAATTCGGCAAGATCGGTTTAGGTATCTGTTATGATTTAGAATTCCCAGAATCAGCAAGAGCATTGGCTCTCAAAGGAGCCGAGATAATATTCTATTCATCCGCACAACCCGATCCAATGGGGAATCACGTCGACGCATACGTCAAGAGCCGAGCAGGCGAAAATTGTCTCTACGTCTGCCACTCCAACCAAACGGGAAGAGATGGCAAAATGACATTTTTTGGCCGGAGCCAAATCGTTTCTCCCTGGTGCGAGGTTCTGGCCCGCAAAAATTCAGGCACAGGCTTGGCCATCGCGCAAATTGATCTAACTTTAATCAAACGCCTCAGCAAAAAGAAACTACCGTACTTGAAACAACGAATGCCAAATACCTACGCTTAATCTGAATTGGAATTCTGCCCCAAAATCGAATACTGCAAAAAGTGATCATTCAGGTGGGATCTGGTGGAAGATCTGCCCGAAGTCGACACCACGTCTTGCGTTAATGAATTTCGATGTGTAGTAAATAGCGAACAGAATGATTATTGGAACAAATATTGTCAGTAGTCCTTCGTTGCCAGCGAAACCGAAGATTGCAGGCACAGTGATGTACTGGTAGAACGTGAATAACGAGTAAACTACGGTCACTATTGCAACGAGAAGGTAAACTGGTCCTCCTAGGTATGATTTGCCTACTCCGGACGAATCGTATTCCTTTTTGTTTCTAAATCTGAAGACGAGCAGAGCTATTCCGACTACGGTCATCGGAAATAGGAGTATGATAGCCACCGCTGCCCCTGACATTAGAAAGGCTACCGCTGATGTGGAGGGCAGAACAAATAGCACTCCTGCGATCAGGCCGATGACGAGCGACGCCATATTGGCCTTGACCGGTGCATTAAATCGTGGGTTGACATCTCCGAAGGCCGCTGGCATTATCCGGTCGAAAGAATAGGAAAGCAATAGTCTTCCGCCTACGAAAATTGCGTTAACCTGATACCACCAGAGCTGGATTGTCGAGACAACGATAATGAACACACCAAGAGCCAAGTTGTTACTTATCGCCGCGGCGAGGAAATCCAGGTATGGCACCACAGGGAACGGCGGGATATAGTAGAAAATAGACATTGTGTAGAGATTTGAGAGGAAATTATAGCCAAACGCCTGATAACTCAGCAGTGTCGACCCGACGAATATTATGAACGTTATGAATAAAGTGCCAACTATTGCAAGCGGCATCGTCTTCTTAATGTGTTTCACTTCGCCCGCAACATAGACTGCTGAGATAATGTATGAGAACCCTACAACGTACACGGCGTTTAGAGCAAGCGTATTAGCCCAACTGTATGAGGGCACAGGGTTATTGTAAACTGAGCCCCAATTGTTAACGTACGGAACCAGTGTTGCGTTCCCCGAAAGGGTAGTCAGTCGGTCCAGGGCAACTGATTGAGGCGTCGTACCAAGTACAATGAACATGACTGCGACCATTATGAGAATCAGCGGAAGAATGATGTTTCCTAAGGCTTTGTATGCGCGATATCCGATGAGCGGAAAGATACCCGCAATAATCGTAAGGCCACCCCCAACGGCTAACTCATACATGGGTTGTGATAGCGTCGTGGCCAGTGAAACGTAACCCGCGTTTCCAGTCGCTAATCCGACATACGCGAATAACGTGCTAAGTCCAAAGGACTCTAAGGTAATTATCGTGATACCCATGAATAATGGAATGGTTGCTACATAGTACCCAGCGTTACCTACGAAACCGATAGCTGGATGCAGATACCTACTTGTGAATACATAGTCACCTGCCGTCCTTGGGACAATAATCGCAACGATCGAGAACGCAAGCGCGATAAAGAACATGAAGATAAGCGCAATTATTCCGCCGACAAGAGGATCTCCACCAATCAGAGGGGCAGTAGACGACACGTAGGTAAGAGAGAAAACGATTCCGACGAGTGCTAGGTTAATCCAGATTGTATCGAAAAGTCCGAACTCACGCACTAATCCCGTGGCATCACGTAGGAAGACCTTACCTGTCTGGGCCATGAAAGCAGTAGTATCACGCCTCATGCATATTTAACAGTAACCTAATTTTCAAGGGAGCTTTCTGCGAGGTCACTCAGCATCCTCCTGTGTGGTCTGTGGGTCGTGCTACCACTATGTGTTTCTATGGGTTACCACAAGCCCGGTCTCATGAAACAGAGTCAATCATTACTTGAGGAGCTAGGCATCATTCCTGTGGTAAACGCGGCAGGTACAGTGACCGTTCTTGGTGGTTGCTTGGTTCATGATGAAGTCTTGGATGCAGCACGACAGATGGCGAAAATCTTCGTCGATATGAACTCTCTCCATGAAAAGATTGGAGCGTTCGTTGCCGAACTAGTTGGATCTGAGGCAGCATACGTAACATCGGGAGCTGCTGCTGGATTGGTTCTTTCAGTTGGAGCGTGCATGGCAAACGGCGACGCTAACCTGATGCATAAGCTGCCATGTGGTTCGGGTATTGTTCAGAATGAAGTAATTGTGCAGAAACTTCATCGAAATATGTACGACCATAATCTGGAAGTGGGTGGAGCATCCATCAGGGAGATCGGATCAAAAGAAAAGACTAGTGCGGAGGATCTCAGGAAAGCGATTAGTCAACGGACGGCTGCCGTAGTTTATTTTGCATACGATCCGCAAAACGGTGTTCTCCAACTAAGCGAAGTCATAGCGCTCAGTCACGAAAGGGGAATCCCAGTGATTGTTGATGCAGCAGCAGAGCTTCCTCCGGTAGAGAATCTGACAAAATATCTGAAAATGGGCGCAGACATCGTACTATTCTCGGGCGGCAAGGACATTGGCGCGCCCAACGATACAGGTGTCATACTTGGTAAGCGAGAGCTCGTTAAACGTTGCATGAGACTCGGTCCACAGAGTTACGAAGCATACGACACGGGTCGCCGCGTTTTCATTGGCAGACCGATGAAAACGAGCAAGGAAGACATACTTGCCTTCGCAGTCGCGATAAAACGCTACATTAGAACAGATCATAAAGCACGCCTGAGTGAATGGGAGAAGAAAACTGATTTCATGATTGATCGGTTGTCAAAATCTCCGAAGATAAAGGTGAAGAAAACTTTTCCCGGAGTACCACATAACAGACCGGTCTCCATTCCTCGAGTTGAGATCGAAATCTTAACTCAAAAAACGGCGATCGAACTATTAGATGCTCTCGTCAAACTTAACCCTCCAGTTTACGCGTACGCACTTGAGAACAAATTATTCCTTAACCCACAATGCCTCAAGGATGGCGAAGAGCAAATCGTTGTCGATAGTCTACTGAAACTTCTTCAAAATCAATGACTCAAAAGCGTAAGTTTAACAGTATCGGTCGTCCAATATTTTGCGAGTGAAGATGCCGAAGAAATGCGAGCAGGCAGATTACTGCTGCGATATGCGCGGAATGCTCTCATTCATGCTCCTCTGGCTGCTTTCCAAACGATCCATGTATGGGCAAGAGCTAGCTGATGAGATTGCTAAAAGGAAGGGAGAAAGGCCGAATCCGGGAACAATCTATCCAGCACTAAAGGATCTGAGGAAGCGGCGCCTAATCCAAGTACGTATTGAAGGTAGAAAAACAGTATATGAACTGACGAGAGAAGGGCGAACTGGAGTTACCGAAGCAACAATTTACTTCACAAGAGCATTTGGGGAGATATTCGAATCTCCGATGCGCCGAAAGTAATCATTATTGGGTATCCAAGGTTTGAGGATACGTTTATTATATCCCTGCTCTCATATTGGACATCCAAGATTGGAGTAATATGAAAATGCATGAGGCAGATGAATATGATTTACGGAGCACTGATTGGCACGTGCTCGATGCCTTTGACTCACAATCCGATTTTGGCTTCCAAGGACTGAAACGGAAACTTGGAATCCATCAGGAAACTTTGTCGCGGGCCTTACACCGATTGGAGGACGATCAACTAATCGAACACACAACAGACGGCTACCGTCTTACGCCACAGGGATCGGCGATAGTAAAGCGACCAAATTCCACGTCACAGATGCACGGAATTTTGGAG
>DASQZS010000213.1:0-5382 GCA_035638535.1 Candidatus Acidiferrum sp. | reverse complement strand
GACCATGAGACCAAGTTAGCGCTTGAACTTGGAATGTTGCTGAGCGTAGGCGCATCGTATAATTCAATTTTAATGTATGAATTCTCGGGCCAAGGCTCGTCGCCGAATTGATGTTTAGAAAATACGTTCCCATGAATTACTGGTCCAGGTTGCAAGTAACCATCAAAATGTAGCGACTGCCCTTTGAGGATCGTCACGTTAGATTCTATGACTGATTGTGGATAACCCGCGGCTTCTGCATAGATTGTGTAGATTCCGGATGCAACGCCTTCAATCTCATAGTGTCCTTGAGCCGTGTTATTCCAGTACCCAATCGCATCCGTACATCCAGCGAGATTGGATTGACCTGGAGAAGATTCGGCAGGGCATGTGGTTAATGCTGACCCAGTGTATGGATCTAGTTTAGTTTCCATTTTGGCCCAAACCCGACCGGCTTCACCAATCGCCTCTCCATATAGTGATGAGTTGTAGCCACCGTACCGAATTGTTCCAGTGATAATGCTCGGATCAACTTCTCCTTTAACAAGCAGCACAGGCCAGTTCTGTGGAGGAACCCACATGTCCGGGAGTTCTCCAAGTTGGCGTGGAGAGATTCCTGAAGTACGGTCGGGTAGAGGTATACCGCCGGGTAGGGTTGGTCCGACTCCGTAAGTGTCTGAACCGCCGTAGAGAAACATTTTGAAGAAATATCTACCCGCCGTTGATGGCGCGGTCACACCGTTTACGCGAGCGTAATACCATTCGCCAGCCCTCGTGAAGTTGATGAATTGATGATTGTATCCAGGATTGATTGCCGCGTCCACTCTTATCGATATCATTGTCCAACCTGGTGCGTATCGATCGTACGGTGAGAGCGTTGTTACGAATATGTTCGCGTAGTTATTTGTGAGGGTTGAAATGATTTGAGAGGGATCGCTTGAAATTTGGAATCCTGGTGGAATAAGGATCATCCAAGTATCCCAGCCGCATGGTCGATTTACATTTGCGCCGGTTGGGCTCTCAACTGTACAGATGTTGTTTGTGCCGGTATCAGCAGTACCACCGCACGTCCCGCTGCCGGCTTGGCTTACATCACATTGAGTAAAGCCTGCAGTAGCATTCAGAGCAAATATTAGATCACCAGTAGAGCTGGCGAGCACGGCACCGAATGGCGCGTATGCGTTACCTTGTAACTGATACCACGACGAAGCAGGTGCATTTACTGGATTACATTGATCACCAGGCACTTGACCCGGATCCTCTCCGCTAAGACGACACGGATATGAAGTCTCGTAACCCGGAGATAACGTGGCCGAAGCTAAGTTAGGAGAACCATCGTACGCGTTTTGACCTCCACCTGGCCAAACGTAACCAATCGGCCCAGAAATGTGCGGATCAAAATCAAATCTGTGAAAACGGTATGAGCTCGTTAGATTTCCGATCGTGAAGTGTCCTTGAACTGGAATGACGACCGCAAACGTAGATACCAGGAAAATTGCGATCGTGAATGCTGCAATGATTTTTGCATCCAAACGTCAGATTCTCCAGTTAGAACTCTCAATCATTGGAGTAAATTGCGATCAACGAGACTCTTGAATCGGAAATGCAAACCAGCTAATTCAGGCATACTGCTTCAACTTAGAAACGCTTCATCGATGCTTTATTCATTCGAGCCGAATGAGCTTAAGGATTCATAGCCGATGCGAAAGGGATTGACAATTCTCTGCCAATTCGATTACACCTACCACACTTGCGAATTACACAGCCGATGGTAGCCCGTTCGAGAGAGATACTGATTCTCGTCGAATTCGGAGATAGCGGGCATACAATATGTAAGGAAATGAATATGCGCGCTCTGCCACAAATGGTTGTAGTCTTGGTACCGTTGAGTTTGGTCGTGCGGCTATTTTCTTTTCAGGTAACCTTCACTGACCTATTGATTTTAGATTCTTTAGTATTAATTTCCGTGAGTTGGTTAAGATTGTTGTACTAACTTGTAAGAATCGGACGGGATAGATTGTTGTACGTATTGCAGTGTGGTATACTGCATTGGGTCTAGTTGGCCGAAGGTTGATGCTGTTCCTGAGTAGAAGGTCGAATAATCCATCACTTTGCTTACGGTGCATGTGAGGCTGAAGGTTGAAACTTGCGTGACTAATGTGATGTAGAAGGGTACGAAACGATAATCGCTGTTTGCTGGGAGGACAACTTGCAGACCAGTGTTGAGATCATAGGGGCCAGCATAGCCGGTTGCAACTTCAGCGTTTACGGCGTTCAAAGTGATGATAACGGAAATGTCGGATTGGCCTATGTTTTGGATTTTAACTTCTACAAGGTCGACTGTTCCGGAGGTGGTAGCGCTAAGCGCATCTAGGCGGTATGATGACCTGATGTCGTTGGCTCCTCCAAAAGTGTATTCGACGATAGGCCGGGTTACGTAACCATAACCAACGTAACTGAGTAGCAGTGGAGTTAGAACTATGAAGAATATCATCACAGCTTTTTTTGGAAAGACTCTTTTTCGTGTCACCGGCGCCGTTGGCGCTGTTGGCGCATGTGATACTCGCTGCGCCGCGTGTGATGCTCGAGGCTTTCTTGGCTTGCGTTTAGTGGTTCTTCTTTTCCTAGGCAATGAATGGCCTCGCTATATATCCACTCGTCCTAGTGTGGAATATAGTTTGCTTACTCTAACATGAATAGAAATGGGGATATGACGAAACTGTTTCCGTCATATCTACGCCGATTCTTGAAACGGGTGTTTAAGTGAGAGTCGTTCCGGTGACGTAGATGCTGTATGGTCCGTTGCCTTCCCAGAATAGGCCGCCCGCGTTACTTGTGCTGGCGAAGGTGGATGGAAAACCGTAGGCGTAGTTTGATGTGAAGAAGACGGTTGCATATCCATAGTTATAGTCGTATGCACCGTAATTGTTGGAGTAATGGTAGATCTGGCCAAAGCCGTAGTTTGCTAAGGTGGCGAGCCAGAAACCACCTGTCGCGTTAATGGTTAAGTAATCCCATGGGCGGAGGTTGAATGTCATCCAGGCAGGTCCCCAGCTTGCCGAGGGACGCAAACAGTATCCGTCTTGGGTAGCGGCGACTAAAGGTTGGCCTGCTACGGATCCTGTTCCGCTATCTCTGTAGATTCCGAACTTTATGCAGGTCGTGCCGTCTGAACCAGAATATTGCAGAAAGATGCTGACTGATTTGATGACGGTGGGTTGGTAAACGTAGAACCATAGGTAAGCTTGTACAATGTTACCGCCAATTGTGCTTGACCATTGTTCAATGTTCTGATCGCCATAGGTGACGGTTGAAATTGCGAAGGCTTGTGATCCTACTGATAACGCGAAGACCACAATAATCATCAACCCGTAAATTACGATACGCTGTCTGTTGAACGCGGTCATGTCAAACACGTTCGTTTTTTATCTCTGTATTCGTATTTTAACCTACTACATTCTCATTCTGTAATTCTGACATCTTTCGGATTTTTCTATCGGCGTTATGAACGCGGTCATGTCAACCACGTTCTCTCTACTTTCTCTTTTTCTGCATTCGTATTGTAACCTGTTACGTTCGCAACATGTGATTCTGATATGTTTCGGTTTTTCCGATCGGTGTTAGTGAATTAACGGAGAAAAAATTGGGTTAGAGACGAGATTTTGTTAGGCGTTTGAACGCGGCGACCTGAGTCATCATGTTAGTGAATGGTAGTTGTGCGTAAGTTAGCGCTTTTGTTCCAAGCATGCTTCCAAGGGTTAGTGCTGAGAGGACGATGCTTGATGTTGCGATCGTTAGTAGCTGGCCGGATCCGGTTACGTATGCTGCGATGCAGATTGGAATGCTTGCAACGAGCCACGCAGCAGACGCCGCGGTTATTTGTTTTGTAACGTGGAAGCGACTGTATCGTCTAATTATTCTCGTAGTGATGAATGTGATTGGTGTTAGGTATACTATGCCCATTAGAGATGCGGCTACGAATCCTGCTATGATGGCGCCAGCTTCGGTACTGATGGGTGCGACGGCTGAGTATGCGTCGTATGATGCGTACATTATGCCGATCAGTGGGTAGACTTCTGCCTGGACTGTCTTGAAGACCCATGGGTTAGAGGTTGCTGCAGAGGTTAACGATGGAGCCCAACTATAGTACCATGAGTTGAATGTGATTAGGAAGTCGCGACCTGCGGTAGTGTTGGAGATTTGGTTATCACGGAAGGTGCGGAGAAAACTAGCGTATGGCGCCAAGGGGCTACCATTTGTGACTAGGGTTGTTGGACAGGCTGGACCGACTGAAATTCCTGTGTTAGTATTGCTAACTGTGTATGTGCTGGTGGTTGACATGGTTGTTGGATACGTTGACCATATCGTGTTCGTGGTAGATTCCGTGCCTGATATTGATGTGACCGTGAGGCTTGATGTGACTGAGGTGGATACTGTGCTTGTGTAACTGAAGGACGTGGAGATTGTTGTCGCGGTTGTGGTGGTGGTTGAACTCGAAATAGAAGTGGAGATGGTGGTGCTGGTTGATGTGATGCTGTAGACGCTGGTTTGTGTGTAGGAGTAGGTTGTTGAAGAACTCAGGGGTGGTGTGGAAACGCATCCTGAAATTCCGCAAGAAGCAGGGGCGGTAGCGTTCGCTGAAGCTGTAGCTGCTATCGCACCTACAACCGCCAGCAATACTACCAGTGCTAAAGCTAATTCGCGTCGTTTCGGATTGGAACTCATCATGTGAATAGCCTCCTCAGCAGGATTGGTACGATCAACAGCAACACCGCCAACATTCCAATACTATCTGAGAATGGTCCCAGGATTGGTTGCCATGCATTTAACGACTGTCTTGCATTTAATTGTGGCTGTATTACCCAGGGGCATGGTAGAGGACCACAGCCTGTGGTCTGTACGGTGGTGGTTGTTACGGTTACTGAAGTCCATGATTGAGTTGTGGTTGTTGTTAGGCCGAAGGTTGACGTGGTGCTCGCGAACACTGTCGTGGAGGTTCCGTGCCAGTATGTGGTGTAGAGGATTCCGGTGGTGCTTACGGTTGAGCTGGAGTATGAGTAGGTTGTCGCCATGGATGTGGTAGTGAATGTTTGTGACGTTGTGGAGGTTGATGAGGAGGTTGTGGAACTGAACGTAGTTACCGTGGTGTCCAGAGTTACTCCTAGGAAGTTCTGCGCGAAATCACCGCCTCCTAATCCAGGACAAGTGTTCGCGCTGATGCCTCCTACCGTGGGGCATGGCGAGGCTGGTGGCTGTGCGTAGCCTGTAACTGTGATCAAGTAGTAACCTCCGGTTGCTGTATCACTTATTCTGAATGCACCTGACGCGTATCCGCCTGAGATCGAGCAGCTTGGTGCCGTTCCATCAGGTCCAATCCATGGTGGGTTGGCGCCTGCGGTTACT
>DASQZS010000212.1:0-6430 GCA_035638535.1 Candidatus Acidiferrum sp. | reverse complement strand
AAGAGGTTCAGGGTTCCGGATAAAACAATGACGAAATATTCAGCCCTCGACGTCATGAAACAAGCATTAGAATTACTCTACGAATTTACGCCTTCAGAAAAGAACTATCGGGAAGCCATGAGAACGATTCAAGTTTACTCTGAGGGCGACGAAGAGATGCTTCGGATCCTACGAGTAAGCTTCGCATTTATCGCAAACGCCGTATACAATGCTTATGCGGGTCAAAGACAAGTCGAATCGATAGCGCCAGAGCTTCTGTTTTGTGAAGGCGTACCATTCGATAATATGGAACTCCAACAGGCGTTTAGATATGTAGGAGTACGACCTCCAGAAAATCCATCCAGCGTCAAACGGGCGATCTTTCTTGATGAAGGATTTGAGCCTTACAAGCTACTTTTGGAAGAGAGGATTAAGCCTGAGGAAGTTAATGTTGGAAGAGAAGAACACTGGGCGAGAGTAATCGAAACCGCTCTTTCAAATCCACCCGTAAAAGCATTGATGAAAGCCAATGCAAACCATCTAGAGAGCAACAATTCAATTCTGCGGCGACTGCGCTCGGGATCGAGCGCAACTGGAAAATTGACCATGCTCTTGAAGAGCAAAGATATAGAAATTACAGTTGTGGAAAGGGTGGCTGACATTAACGAGACTTTCGGTAAGTCCTGGAAATAATTATCGGTTATTTTTTCTTCTTTCTTTCTATGAGTAAATATTCCCAGACAAATCCGGCGAGCAATGCGCCTATAATGGGTCCTACCCAGTAGATCCAGAGGGTTGAGAAATTACCAGAAGCAATAGCAGGGCCGAGGGCTACCGCAGGATTTGCTGCTGCTCCAGTCAACGGTCCAGCAATGAGTATGTCTGCCATCAACGTCATACCGATCAGAAGGCCGGAGGCGGCAGGGTGGACCTTCCCGGTATACAGAACCGCGTAAACGGAGAACATCAGAAAGAATGTTATGATCATTTCGACTATCAAAGCCATAACGTCGCTTCCACCGATTGCTGCGCCGGGCGATGCAGCTCCGTAACCAGTTAACGCGCCGTTTCCCGGTTGAATCAATACATTTGCTAGCCCTGCGACCGTGGCGCCTAGGACTTGGGCAACGAGATAGCCAATACCATCATCAACATCCATTTTTCCAATTGCGACGGTTGTTATGGTGATTGCAGGGTTAATGTGACATTGAGAGATCCAGCCGATTGCGTAAACCATAGCCATCAAGATTAGTCCATGCGCAAAGGCGATTCCCAGCAGTGATGCCGCGCCGGAATTCAAACCCACAACTGCTGTGAATATTGTAACTGACATTGAACCGAAGAAGACTAACGCGAATGTTCCGATAAATTCGGCTGTGTAAGCACGTCGACCCATTTTCATTTTAGATACACTTCCCGGCTAACCATTAGTAGGATATAAAACCGTTCAGATTTCTGCTACGGCCATCAAGGATAGCAACACGAGGATCGCTCCTACGAGTGTAACTGTTCCATAGGTTTCCCCAAGTAGAAGAGATGATAGTATCATCGTGGTAACAATTTCCACCATTCCTACCACCGCAGCTATGGTTGCTGTAACCGCTCTCAAAGCTACGATCCAAATGGCGTACGGCACGACTGTCGTCGCGATCGCAGTGTAAGCAACCCATTCCCAACCTACCGTCGTTATCGGTACCGCATTCAAACCGCCGAGCACAAGTGCTCCAGGGATTAGCAACACAGCTGTCATTAGCATTACTAGAGCTGATAATTCAACAGCGTTCCATTCATGCCTAGTTTGCTCGGACTTATGGAGCACCATGAAACCTGCCCAGATTAGCCCAGAAGAGAACACCAATGCGTCCCCTAGTAGCTGACCTCGGGTCAGAGTTGAGAGATCTCCGCCGGTTGTGATCATTACGGCTCCGACGATACCCAGTACAACTCCGATCTGTTTTCTCAAACCGAATGATTCGTTAGAAAATCGTCTACTCAATAGAGCTACGAATACAACATTCATATCGATTAGCAGCGCGGTCTTCGCGGCTGTAGTGAATTGCATTCCAACGAATTGAAGTGTGAATCCCATCGCGTTGAGTAACCCTAGAGCCCACACAGATTTTTCCTTCAGTGTCTGAAGTCTCAATCCCCCGAGAGATACTAGGATGCCGAACTGAATTATTCCCGCTACGCCCATTCGTAGGAATGCGAAAAGAAATGGATTGATGTAACTCAATCCTATCTTTACGGCTACAAAACCGCTGCCCCAAAGGGCGCTAGATATAATCAGGAGGCCGATGGCAGAATTTGTACCATCCTGCCTACCTCGTAGAATGTTCATTTACTGATTGGGAGAGCTAGGAAGTTGCTCGCCTATACGGTAAGTGTAGATTGTGTGGCCGAGCAATTCATCGTATACGCCTTGCGGTTTCCAGCCTGGAACTTTGAAGTCGTGCGAAATCACACGGCAGCCTTGTTTGAGTTCTTTTTCGAACTTGGGCCTCAAACGTTCGTTCGCGCTAGATGTCAAATATAATGTGACAACGTCAGCATCTGAAATATACACGTCAAAAAAGTTACCTCGAATTATGGTAACCTTGTCTTCTAGATTCAGTCGCTTGATCTCTGTCTTAGCTCTCTCGATGAGATCCTCACGCAAGTCGATCCCCTTTGATTTCGCGCCAACGTCCTTAGCAGCTAATATTATCAGCCTTCCATCGCCGCAGCCTAAGTCGTAAAGGAGTTCGCTTTGCTTCAGCCCAGACAGCTCGAGCATCTTCTTTGCAACTTCTAGCGGAGTTTGAACGAACGGTGCAACGCTCATTTGACGTACCTACCCAAACCAGAATTATCTGTCGTTTATGTGTATCGTCTCTCTACTTCGCTGCGTTCGTTCTTTGTCACCTTTGTCGCCATTGGCAAACTCTTCTCTTTTGTGCCGGTCCACTTGACATCTTCCTCCAGGAATTTCACGCAGATGTCCTTGAATTGCTTGTAAATTTCCTTCAATTCTTCTTCCGTAAAAGTGTCAATGAAAGTCGGGTTTCTGAGCCACGTATCCCACCCTCTAACACTTTCGAAGAGCGCAGAATTCATCCGGATAAGCGACGCGTAAAGCCCCAATCTGTCCTTCGGTTCAAGTTTCCTAATTTCATCCAGAGACTTTGCTCTCTCTTCAGCCCAAGACAATGCCAGCGCGACCTTTCAGATCGAAGTTACTGCGGCAGGAATTTAGCCTTATTCCCAAGAAAAACAGCGATGCGCCGATGAGAATGCAAGTGCTTTCACGACGTGAATTGATTATGCGAAAGCTAATTGCGTACGTAATGCTGCATGCTTCACTTAGACGCGGTTGATATGAGACGAGTTGAACCTCAAGTAATCAAACTCGGTGAAACCAATCTTAGCGAGGAAGGCGTAAAAGAATTTGCAAAATTCTATTCCGCCCAAGAATGGTTGGAGAAGTCTCGAGGAGCACAACCCAACAATGCAGAATTTCTCATCGAACTGGCCGGTAGATCATGTTACAAGAGCTTCGGTGTCGGACTTAACCCAAACGTCACGCGCATACGTGAGAATTCAAAAGATTACCTAACAAACGTTCTGGAGAAAGGTGACGGAAGCATACTCGAACACGCATCAGTAACATTCGCGTTCCTCAACGTGAGTAGGATATTCACTCATGAATTAGTCAGGCACCGGGCAGGCACGGCCATCAGCCAAGAAAGCCTACGTTATGTTCGACCTCGTGAAATCGATTTATGGATACCTCCTGACCTAGATTCTTATTCAAAGGAATTTCAGGAAACTGCAGATGAGATATCCAAGAAATATCACGAATTTGAAGCACGATTTGATTGGGATCATATGCCTTTCGAAAAGAAAAAGCGCCTAACTTCAGCGTTGCGAAGGATACTGCCTGACGGCATCGCGACGAACATAATTTGGACTGCTAACCATCGCACTCTACGATGGGTCATAGAGATGCGTACCCATCCAAGTGCTGAAGTTGAAATCCGCACTGTTTTCGATAAGGTGGCTGAGATCTGCATCAGAGACTATCCACTCCTATACGGAGACTTTACCGCAAGCAAACTTCCGGACGGCACGACCCAGTATGTTCCCAAATTCTCAAAGGTATGAACACGAGGTCAATTTGATTTGGTAGAACCTTTCTGGAAAACCGCTATTTCAAAAGTTGAACCTAACAAAATACTGGTTCGCGGATACAATCTAACTGAACTCGTTGGAAAATATAGTTACGCAGACCTGACATACTTACTTTGGCGGAGTGAGCTACCGTCAAGTGAACAATCTCATATGATGGATGCATTGTTGACCGTCTGCCTTGAACACAGCCTTAATTCGCCTTCGGTGGATGCAACAATTTTCGTTGCATCTTCAGGCGTACCACTCCAAACCGCAGTTTCAGCAGGTGTGTCAGCAATGGGGGAATGGCATGGTGGCGCCATAGAACAAGCTGCAAAACTTCTCCAAGACGGAGTCACACGCAAAAAAAATACGAGTCTATCAACGGAGATTGTTGCAGAAGAAATCTTACGATCACACAGAGATTCGGACCGAAGAATTTCAGGTTACGGCCATCCTACCCATACAAATGACCCCCGGACAAAACGCCTGCTAGAAATTGCCGATCAAAACCACTTTCACGGCGATCATGTCGGACTCGCATTGATGATTGAACGATTAACCGAGAAAATTTTCAATAAACACCTAATTTTGAATGTTGATGGCTGTATAGCTGCGATAATGTCAGACATGGGCTTCGATTGGCGACTCGGAAAAGGATTCTTTATAGTGAGCCGAACGCCAGGCTTAGTCGCTCACGCGTACGAGCAAATGTATTTTGACAAGCCGTACAAGGCTGCAGAATGGGATCAGGTCACTTACACTGGACAAGCTGAGAGAAAAATTCCAAGCTAATCTTCGTGATGTTGCTGATCAAGTGGAAGGAAGAACGATTATTCTTCCTTCTCGAGTATCTTGACTTCACATTTGGCAAGTTTCTTAAATGTTTCAGCGTCGTTCTTGGTTCCGACTATAGCGTCGTAATGCATGGGAATTGCGACTTTCGGATTTATAGTGACAGCTGCTTCGGCTGCTTCTTGAGGTGTCATCACATAAGTTCCGGACACTGGTAAGAGTGCTATGTCCGGATTCAGCCCCTTCATTTCCGGAATATGATCGCTGTCAGCGGCATGGTATATCCTGATATTATTGACGGTCACGACAAAACCCAGTTTGCCATCTTCCTTCGGGTGGAAGACTTTTCCTGGTTCCGGGCCTTTGTTGAGATTGTAGGCAGGTACTGCTTCGATGGTTATCTCACCTAATTTTATCTTGTCTCCTGGTTTGATGATCTTTGTTTCCTTGACTTTGAGTTTTGAAAGTTCACCAGCAGATTGCGCGTGAGCTACAACTATCGTGTTCGGTGTGACGATTTTCTTCAGATCATCGAGGCTTAAATGGTCGAAGTGTTCATGGCTCACTAAGACTATATCGGCTTTAGGTCCACCTGCTATCTTGAAAGGATCGATGTAGATCACTTTTCCGTTCTGGATCCTGAAACCATCATGCCCTAGCCAACTCAATTTGACACCATGGTACTCATACATCGTTGATCACTATGTACTAGCAGTCTCACTGCAGTTTATTTAAAACGAACGCAAATCCTCCATTGAAGTTTCCATTTAAATGGCCTGAGTTGGTTGTATTAATTGTCACAGACGGTATTCTCTCAGCTTACGGAGTCTATTCAGGAGGCACTGGCTGCTGCCGGGATGAAAGAGCCTACCCCACCACAAACCGCGGCTATACCAGAAATTCTGGAAGGAAAAAACGTACTGTTAATTGGCCCAACTGGTTCAGGCAAAACTGAAGCCGTCCTTCTCCCGATTCTCAGCTTACTAACTCAACTAAAGGTTCGCCAAGGGATCTCTGTTCTGTATATTACTCCGCTTCGAGCATTGAACCGAGACTTACTTATCAGACTCGGATACTGGAGCAGAAAACTAGGATTCACCGTCGAAGTTAGACATGGAGACACATCTCAAAAAGATAGACGAAGGCAATCGCTCAAACCACCAGACTTCCTCGTCATCACCCCAGAAACGTTGCAAGCCATACTCCCGGGTAGCCTGATGCGGAACCATCTGCAGAACGTAAGATGGGTGATTATAGATGAAGTTCACGAGCTTGCTGGTGAAAGACGAGGTGTACAGTTGACCGTTGGACTTGAGAGACTTCGTAAGATCACCGTTCATGAATTTCAGAGAATCGGTCTCTCGGCCACGATTGGAAATCCGAACGAAGTGTCCACGTTCATCGCAGGCAACCGAGAGATCGAAGTCATCCAGACTTCACTACGGAAAGAAGCGAAGTATTTTGTCGAATATCCGCATCCAACTGACGAAGACGTTGTAGTAGCGCA
>DASQZS010000211.1:0-6172 GCA_035638535.1 Candidatus Acidiferrum sp. | reverse complement strand
TGCTCATTTCTTAAGCCCGCAGGACGTCTACACACCAGCTCTTCCCGAAGACATGGTTGCGTATCAAACTGAAGCAATCTCCGACGTATCAAGAGTCCTGAGTAGGTACGGTGATTCGATAGCGATCCGTATCTACGGAGATGCGGCGAAATGGATTATCGGAAGAGGGCACAAAGTAGTGAAAGAGTTTGCAAAATATGCGACAATTCCAGTATTGAATATGGAAGACGACATGTACCATCCCTTCCAGGCCTTAGCTGACGCCCAAGCTATGAGAAATGCTATTCCAAAATTGCCGCGAAAGAAACTAGTTGTATCATACGCCTATTCAGGTGGGCTTAAGCCGCTTGCTGTACCGCAGAGTGAGATACTAATCGGAACACAACTTGGAATGGACGTCGTTCTGGCGCACCCTCAAGGGTTCGAACTCGAAGACGTAGTGTTGAAGACAGCGAAGGAGAATGCTGACCGATACGGCGGTGAGTTTAAAGTTGTAAATAATATGCGAGAAGCTTTTGAAGGGGCTGACGTGGTTTACCCGAAAGCCTGGTCTCCAAAGAACTTCTTGCCTCCTCACAATGCGTCGGTAGACAAGAATGGGGCCACGGCATATCAAGACAAGTTCAAGGATTGGATCTGCACTCAGGAATTGATGGACGTAACGAACAACGGCAAATACATGCACTGTGGACCGGCGGACCGAGGACAGGAGGTTACGGATAACGTGATAGATGATATGAAGCATTCATTATATTTCGAAGAGGCAGAGAATAGATTGCATGTTCAGAAAGCCGTGATGGCGATGGTCATGGGAGACCGTGGGGCTAAAGGCCGCCGTCATTGAGCGGCTCCCAACGTCACCGCAAAGAGAAAATTAAGCGACCTCCCGTCATAGTGGCAAACTGGGGAAGACGTTTCATTGCCTGGTTCATAGACTATCTTCTCATAAACACAATGCTAGCTTACTTTGGATTAGAAGCCGTAGAATCAAAGCTGCTTCCCGTCATCCTATTACCAAATCTTCCCGGTCTAGATGTTTCATTATGGTCACCGATGTCGATAACCATATTCTTCCTCTACTGGACTGTCACCGAATGGTATTTCGGTAGATCCATTGGATAACTTCTTCTTAACGTTCGACTGGTCGATCTTAGTGGAAGCAATCCGAGTCTGAAAGCTGTGGCCATCCAGGGCGCTGGCAAATCCCTCCTACTTCCATTGGACTGTCTCCTCGGATTGATCTATCGACCTTCCCGCGAGCACAGACAACGTCTTTCTAATTGGCTGTCCAAAACAGTCGTAATATTCATTGGTACACCGAACCAGACTCTAAACAAGGATGGGTATGCGAAGGAACGTTAATTCGCACCGTAATAATCAAACGAAAAGCTTCAACATGTCAAGGGTGTAACTTATACACAAAGTATTACAACTGAATTGAGGATAATGCCATGGTTGACTACGATATCCTGATAATCGGTTCAGGTCCCGCTGGGCTAACGTCCGCAATATATGCTGGACGCGCTCTCGTCAAGACGCTGGTTCTTGGAGGGAGACTTGCAGGCGGACAACTTATGCTAACGAGCGGCGTTGAAAATTTCCCAGGGTTCTCTGAAGGCGTCCAGGGACCAGATCTGATGATGGAGATGCGAAAGCAGGCTGAACGATTTGGAGCCAAAATTATAGATGAAGACGTCGAGTCAGTCGATTTTACAAGTAGTCCCATCCGGGCGTTTGCAGGTGAGAGCACGTATACCGCTAAGGCGATTATAATTGCTACAGGTTCATCCGCCAAATGGTTAGGATTGGCATCTGAAGCAAAATTAAGGGGGCGTGGCGTTTCTAGTTGTGCAACTTGTGATGGCTACTTTTTCAGGGATAAGCGAGTAGTAGTTGTGGGAGGCGGTGACACTGCGTTAGAAGAGTCACTCTTCCTCACGAAATATGCAAACGAAATCATGTTGGTTCACAGAAGAGACAAGTTTCGAGCAAGCAAAATAATGCAAAGTAGAGTGACATCTAATCCGAAAATTAAGTTAATCTTGAATTCTGTCGTCGAAGAAGTACTGGGAACCAACAAGGTGGAAGGAGTAAGAATACGTAATATCAAAATGAACGAGCAATCAATCGTGCCTTGTGATGGAATGTTCGTCGCCATTGGATTCCAACCTAACACAAAGATGTTCGAAGGGCAAATCGAGTTGGACGAAAAAGGTTACGCAATCGTCAAAGGAGAGACGGAATCAAGCGTCCAAGGAGTTTTCGTTGCTGGCGACGTACGTGATTACAGGTACCGCCAAGCAGTAACTGCGGCAGGTGAAGGCTGCAAAGCGGCTATGGACGCGCTTGCATACCTAGAAGAACAGAAGGCTATTGCAATCTCGGCGCACGAATAATTTGGTCGCTTATCCTAACTCTACAAGCCAAGACCTTTGAAAAGGAACTTTCTCTGACAGACAGGGCAGAACGGACCTTCACGCGGTATTGTCTGACCACAGTACGCACATCTTATGTAAGTAGAGGCGAATGGCATATTTACCGACCTTCAAGACTACGGTTACTAATTTTGAAGTTTAGCCCCTATACTTGATAACATTCTCATCAAAGAAGATTCAATTTTACAGGATTATTGATACACAAGTCCAAGTCAGAATGTCTTGAGCATAACGGATCGATCTGTATCCAATAGATTAAGGCGCGGGGAGATTGGCGGTAAGTCGATAACTGTTCGTAACCCTGGACTCAATTGCAGGATCCTAGGAATCGAATTCACAACAATAGCAGAGGTTGCACTGTCTCCGTGGAGTCCTCCACGGATTGTCATATCAAGCGGAGGATCGCCGTCGATCAAAATGGAATCGTGTGGGTTCTGAGCGCCTAAGTACATTCTTAGATCCAACACAACGAGCTCCTGACCAGCCAGAATTCCCTTTGCCACTTGGCGTATTCCCGTCACATGCCCCTTTGGGACAGTGACGTAATCGCTGCGCGTCTCCTTCTCTGCGATTACAGGAGTGAGTCGCTCTTGAATTTCGCCCAGTTTCCAACCCAGAGCGAGCGAGATCAATCCGACCGATTCTGGAAGCCCGACGTGCTTTATTTCCTCGCCTACAGCGACCTTTTGTTCGAATTCTGTCGGAGAAAGCCCTGCCCCGATCTTCCTTTGCAGAGGAATTCGTCTTCTAGAGGCGTCAACCACGCGTTCAGCTCGTATTGACGTGATTTTCCTGCAAGCGCCACTTAAGACGATTGGGAGGAAGTCAAGTAGAAATCCAGGGTTAACACCGGTGCCAAGAATTACCTTCTGCTTAACTCTTGCAAGGTCGTCGATTTGCTTCGCCAACTCTGGATATTTAGCGAACGGGTACGTTAATTCTTCCGCGGTGGAAACGACGCTTGAACCATGCTCCAATATCCTCGATAGTTGATCATGCACGATCTTCAAATATGATGACGTAGCGTGCGTGACAATTTCGGGGCATTCTGTCCGCAGTACTTCATCAGCGTTGGCGTTCACTTTCACGCCAGTCTTTTCTGCTCTACCCAGTAACTGGCTTACGTCTTTTCCCACTTTGGACTTATCCGTGTCTATGGCGCCGACAAGTTCAGCCCATGGCCTAGAGAGCAGAGTCTCCGCTATGCTTAGCCCAATCGGCCCCAATCCATATTGGACAACTTTGACTTTATCCAACGCTATGACCTGATGCAAGTAGAGCAAATCAAATATGTAAAGGAACGTCAACAACGAAGTTTTGGAGAGATGGAATTCTTACTTTTATTAGCGCGGCATGATTGAGTTTGGCAGAATGATTCCGTGACGCCCTATGATGATAATCGTTCTCGTAAAACGGATCGGGCACATGATCGAGCTTGGTCAAAATGCTGCCGGAGAATCCAGAATTAATGGAACTGATAAGAATGCTGTTGAAGAAGCCGTGCGCCTCAGAGAAAAAATTGGTGGGCGCGTTATTGCAATTACAATGGGCCCCATCGATTCCCAAGAAGTTCTAAGAGAAGCACTAGCCATGGGAGCCGACGAGGCAGTCCTCCTATGCGATGACGCTTTCGAAGGTTCGGATCCCCATGCGACGGTTACCGTCCTCGAGGCTGCAATTACTAAGATTCTTGATTATGATTTGATCCTGTGTGGCGCATATTCTGAAGATTTGTTCTCGTTTCAGATTGGACCCCGGATTGCTGAGGTATGCAATCTGCCGCAAATCACCTATGCCACTAGAATCAGTATTGAAGGAAGAAGAGTTATAGCGGAAAGAGATATTGAATGTGAAAAACAAACGGTCGAGGCGAAACTGCCTTGTTTGATAACTGTCTTGCCTGAACTCAATGAGCCACGAAGACCATCCTCAGACGATTGGACTACTGCTTCAGGGAAGCGAATCACTGTATGGGACGCAGCTGACTTGAGTCTTACCGAGGACGAAGTGGGATTCAACGGATCTCTTATTGATGTACTTAGGAGCACAAGATTCTCAGTAAGCAAAAAGCCGGTGGTTCTACAAGGAGAGGAGCAAGAACTGATCGGTAAAATTGTTGACATCCTGAAACGTGAGGATGTGTTAAGGGAGAATTAGATTGGACGAGAATCACGGAATCTGGGTATTCTCAGAGATTCATGAACTATCCCTCGAGTTACTTTCCAAAGGTAGACAGCTCGCGGATAGTATTGGCACGGATGTTGCACTACTTCTTCCAGATATACCTTCGAAGAGTGACGACTATTTTCGATACGGCGCGGACACCATATTCTCGATTACAAACCCCATGTTGAAGACATTTCAAGTCGACACGTATGTTGACGCATTGGCTTTTCTTGCGAACGAGAAGAAGCCTGAACTGATTTTGATAGGCGCTACGCGCAGTGGCCTAGAGTTGGCACCGCGTCTAGCTGAGCGTCTTAAAACGGGCTACGTGACTCATGCTATTAAGTTGGAGCCGGACGCCGACAAGGAGTTCGTCCTCATTGACAGACTCTCGAATCAGGGTACAACAGTAGAGACACAGGTCTCGAGAATCAAGCCTCAAATAGTAACGGTAACAAGAGGTACATTTTTGGCAACCCCTGCAAATTCATCACGTAGCGGTACGATCATCAACGTAAATCCTGAGATTAAAAATTCGACGACCAAAATTCTCAAAATTACGAATTCAAATTCTATACTTACCGACCCTTCAGCGATAGTTTGCATCGGACACGCCATGAAACGGAAGGAAGACATTACAATAGTTAACCAGTTTGCCCAAACCATCGGCGCAGCTGTCGCCTATACGAGATCCGTGGGCGAGGATTTCAAATTGGCTTCCTCCGACCAGTGTTTGGGTTTCGCAGGCCGAAGAGTGAACTCAAAGTTGTGTATTACCTGTGGAATTTCTGGGGCGAGCCAAACAATTGCAGGTTTCACTAACAGTCAAGTCATATTATCGATTAACACGGATCCGTCTGCTCGCGTTTTCAGCTTCAGCGATTACGTCGTCGTCGGTGATCTCTATAAGATTCTTCCGAAATTAACGACTGCTATCAATCGGCTCAAGTGATATCAGTTAGGACTTTCATGAGTCCTTGCGAACAAGTGAAGGGATTGAGAGGACAGACATAGAGAGAAGTGCTAGGAATAGACGCGGATCTCGCGCCAACCCAAGCAGTGTCCTTCCTTGGAAATCAATATCGGAGGTCCTCGACAGAACATCTTCAATTCTTAATTCGTTCGACACGTCAAAGAGCTTGTTCAGATGCTGATCAGGTATTCGATAGAGGAGCTGTCTTAGGAACGCCATGGCGCTTAGGTCAAATCCAATCATGCCTCGCCAGGAATCTTCATAATTCTTCATACGTGATGACGAAAAATTCCCTTCTCTGACAGCTGCAGCGGCAGTTTCTCCGGCAATTTTCCCGCAAATGAGGCCAAATACGATCCCCCCGCCCGTGGTTGGTTTAACTTGCGAGGCGGCGTCACCAACCGACAGGATTCTATCCGCATAAGTTTTGGCCTTAGCGCCACTAACGGGAATTGGATGGTACATTGGTTTACTCAGTAGTTTTGCTTTTTTCAATTTTGGCGACACGATAGGGTGCTTCCGCAGGAAACGTTCGAAGCAAGCACTGACATTGGTTCGAGCTCCAGCAGCGAGACCGACTTTTGCCGATCCGTCTCGG
>DASQZS010000210.1:0-3774 GCA_035638535.1 Candidatus Acidiferrum sp. | reverse complement strand
TTACGTCAAGCGTAGCAGAGGCACCCTTCGTTGTTATGAAAGGTAGTTTCAGTAATTGTTGGAGGACTTTTTCAACCTGGCCTGTCCAGAGTAGTTGACTTTCCCAGTCCCAAATATCAAATTCGATTCCCATCTCGCTGAGAGTGGTCTTTATGCCTTCTAGGCAAAGGTCGGCAACTTTTCTTACTAACCTAACCGCATCTGGGTCATTGTTTTCGTATTTGCGTCCTATTTCTTGAACTGTGGTCTCTGGATCATCTTGACTTCTGATGGCATCTATGATTCGTGTTAATAGTTCCTTGTTGGTTGATTCGAATTCAGCGGCGATACCTTCCCATTCATCCAGGTTTCGTTGGAGATCTATTCGTTGATCTTGGGTGAGATCGGAGGAGGTTAGTTTGCGTTTGGTCGTTTTTATTTGGAGAGCGCAATTTGTGCAGGCATATAGCCGCCCTAACCACGTATCGGGTTTTTCGTCAGGTTTGGGTTCGTTGATTAATTTGTATCCGTAGGCAAGGATCGAGACTTGGCGTCCAGCGTCGTTTACGTAGAATCTCCTCTTTATTGAGTGCCCGCGCGCGCTCAGTATCCGGGCTAGCGCGTCACCGAGTATCGTGTTACGAGCGTGGCCCATCGTAAGGGGACCGCTTGGGTTAGCACTTGTATGTTCGACCGCTATCTGATTGGGGTTGTCTGTTTTCACTAACCCGTATTCTTCGTTCTGGGCTATTACGGAGTCAAGAATTACCTTGCTTGCAAGGCTGTAATTGAGTTTGAAATTTACGTATCCGGAAATGTGTTCAACGCTCGTAATCATCGATCCTTTCTCAACCTTGATGGCTGAACATATTTTGGTTGCAATCTGATCTGGGGATTGACCTTGTTGCCTGACGATTTCATGGGCGATGGATGTGGATAATTCTCCAAAATTTGTGTTGGAGGGCGCTACGAGTCGAATCTCTTTGTCAGCCCAATCCTGAAAGGTTGAGGATATGGCAGTGCGAGTTAATTCGGCGCATTCGACTTTGAATTTGTGAAGCACGTTCATGTTTTTCAAGTGTCCGATCTGTATACGTTAATCGTGAATCGATTGGCTCAAATGAACCATCCAGCCTATGAATCCTGCTGTCGAAGCGGCAACATGGGTTTGATCACCATTATTATAGATCCAGTTTGACACCAGCAGATTAGGGCGGGTAGCCTAGCCAGGACATGGCGCAGGCCTCCGGAGCCTGAGGTCGGGGGTTCGAATCCCTCCCCGCCCGCCAAAGAATTCGACGGATATTGCTGAAGAAAGAAAACTTAACTATGGAGGCCAGGGTTGCGGTGGCAGTTGATGAGTTTTGGTTCCGACCGTTGCGTTGATCAAAGGGGATGGAACAGGCCCGGAGCTGATTGATGCCACTCTGAGCATAATCAAGGCCGTGAATGGCTCCGTTAATTTTGTGAATTGTGATGCGGGGTTTGAATGGTGGCAGAAAAATGGTGGGCCAACATTAATTCCTGAAGCAAGTTGGAAGATTATTACGTCCGCTGCAGCCTGTTTGAAGGGTCCGACAACGACTCCTGCCGGCCCAAACACGCCTCGCAGTGTTGCTGTCACCATCCGTCAAGGAAAGAAGTTGTACGCTAACATTCGACCGATCAAGACATTTCCGGGAACAAAGCGCCCACTTGGCGATGTCGACTTGGTGTGTGTTCGAGAGGCTACTGAGGGATTGTATTGCGGTATAGAGCATAGGCTTTCGGATGACGTTGCGATAGCGTTTCGCAAGATCACACGAGGGCCGAGCGAAAAATTGGCAAAGCGTGCTTTTGAGGAGGCGAAACAGCGTGGTTGGAAGCGGACTTACGCTATCACTAAACAGAACATTCTGAAAGAGACTGATGGACTTTTCATGGACGCCGTACGGAGAATCCATTCCAGTTATCCAGACATTACTGTTGACGAATATTTCATTGATAATTTCGCGCAGCAGCTAATCAAAAATCCGCAGCGATTCAATCAGAGCATCGTGTTCGGAACGAATCTCTTCATGGACATTATATCTGAGGAAGTTTCAGCCCTCGTGGCCAGCATAGGTTGCATATACTCCGCGAACTTCGGCGATGATTACGCGATGTTTGAACCGGCACATGGAAGCGCGCCGCAGTATACTGGGCAGGATAAAGTAAACCCCACTGCCACACTGCTTGCAGGAGCATGGATGCTGGAGTATCTTGGAGAAAAGAAGAAGTCGGAAGCTATCTTCAAGGCAACCGAAGCTGTAATCGCAGAAGGAAAGACGGTTACTTACGACCTCGGAGGAAACGCGAAGCTCTCCGAGATGGCAAATGCGGTAGCAGCTAAAGCGAAGACATACCTCTGATCAGTTTGAGAGCGATTTCCAGCCATGCATTAGATTTACGTGGAATCGTGTGATTCTCGACACATATCTTATTTGGCGGTTCTGCCGTTATTTTAACGACGATTATGACAAAAACTGAAAAAGACTACTCCGACGAGGAGGTTGAAGAGATAATGGACATGCATGCACCCAGAGATCCGTTTTCGGTGAAGGAAGTGCGGGCAGCGATCCAGGATAACCCATTTCTCGTGACTGGAATAGTGTTCACATTCGGCCTGCTACTGGGCTTATCATTCGGCAAGCGTCGTAGGCGTTAGCTCACCTGAAAGTCTTATAACCGTAGCTTAGCTGAGCTATCTATGAGTGTTCATCCTTGTCAAAAGAGAAAGATAATGTCCGCGACGTTGTAGATCAAGTGAAGGATCTACGAAAGAATATGGACAAGAGCCTCGTCGAAGTCAGAGGTCAGTTGAGATTACTTCAGAAAGAGGCTACAAGAACAGTCAAGGATAAGCCATTGTTGGCGTTAGGTGTTGCCTTCGTCGTGGGAATGGCGATAGGCATCGCGCTGTCAAAGTCTAACGATTAGGGGGCATCATTGTCGGACGACGAGAAATCATTCGTCGAGAAGATATTTCAGGAAATACTCCGTAGAACACTAGGTAAACTTTCCGAATCAATCGAACGATCCATAAAACGTGCGATCCGCCTGGCCGCAATGGCCTTCGGCGGAATCATCATAGCGCTACTTGGGCTTACTTTCTTGACGGTCGGGATCATTAAATGGCTGACGCTTCTGATGCCAAATTGGCTAGCTTGGATCTTAGTCGGAATAATCATACTGCTTGCCGGAATCTCGCTCACGTTAGCGAGCGTAAACCGGTGATCGGTTAAACAATATTCCGAAAACCAATGAAAGGCGGTTTATTCTAGAAATTTTATTAGCTTTCCGGAACCTAATTTTTCCGAAACTGTCTTTCGTTCCTCTTCGCTAAGAGGCTTATATTTCAGATGAGTCTCGGTGACGCCTGCGTATCTTCCAGCAACCACGTATGCGTTCGCGTCTTTCTCCTTGTAGACGGTGATTGGCTTGTAAATTGCGTACTGGTCGCTGCCTGCGTAAATGTATGTGATCGCATCATCAAACTTCTGTTTGTCCTCAATTTTGAGGAGGACAATGTTCGTCTCGTCAGGTTTCATGAGTCCACACAGTAATTGATCCGTAAAAACTCTTACGGACAGTCGCTAGAGTGGAGGTTCTCGTTTGTGCCAATCGGTCACGGATTGGTAGGCGAGAGCGGCTTCAAGAAGGGCTGATTCTTTCCAGGGACCTGCGACCAGTTGCATTCCAATCGACAGTCCGGTTGACGTGAACCCGCATGGAACAGATATCGCCGGTAATCCAGCGAAGTTGAAGGGTGCCGTC
>DASQZS010000209.1:0-4927 GCA_035638535.1 Candidatus Acidiferrum sp. | reverse complement strand
AATTCTACTTCCAAATCCTCGATACTGAAGATAAGGAAATGGTGGAACTTCTAACGAATACCCTGAAGAACATGTGATTCGCTGACCTCAGAGCATCAACTCGATCTACCTGCTTGAATACGGGAACCTAGCTTGAAGAGTCCACCGAAAGGCGTGACTCGAACTTCCAACTATCGAGAGATGAATTGAGGGTTGAGAGTAGATGAGCGGCTTCACTCGGATCGATACTCAGGATGAGTTTCACAATATGTTTACAGAATTTCTTTTGCGAACTTAATTTACCCCAAATTGAACATCGATGAATTATAGTTCGATTGTCTAAATCGACGTCAACGGTTGTATTTCCAACATAAGCTGCGAGGTGATGTTTTGTTTTTTCTCGAAGCGAAAAATCATCATCCGATATGCCCCGTGCAGTTTCTACGACTTCAAGACTTGCGTAATCTGATAATCCTCTGACTCGATCTCCAACTTGTCCCGTCCAGCTGTCGAGTGTTCCCGATTCAGTCTTACCTTTTCCGCCGTACTTTCGTTGGAAGGCAAGGCGTTGAAGGGCTGCGGTTGCGTGAGGGGTCACGATACCCAGCGTTTGCATCATTTGCAATGCATTTTCAGGAGCGTATCCGTGAAAATGGTTGTTAAAATATCCTAGAACTTTCTTCGATTTACTTGCTGCTTCCTTGACCTTAGGCACCCATGCCTCGAGTTCTTGTTCGGAATATTTGTAATTGAACCACGGCTGTGATCCTCTTCCATGCCAGCGGATATACGCGATGTCGGACGTGACGTGTATGTCTGGTGGTAGTAGAGGTTCGTCAACGATCGTAAACGAAACGTTGTAGTTCTCTAGAATTTTGAATGTTTCATTTCTGAGCCACGAATTATTTCTGAATTCAACCGCGAAATGCGGCTGTTTGGGGAGAATTGAAAAAAATGATTCAAGTTTTTCAGTATCAAACTGTAAGCTCGGAGGCAGCTGTGCGAGAATTACGGCCAATTTCCCTGCCTCTATCAAAGGACGCATAGTATTGATGAACTGATTCAGATCGCTCTCGATTCCTCGATTGAGCTCCAGTGTTTTCTTATGGGTTATTGTCTGCGGGAGTTTGGCTGAGAACACAAATTCCGATGGAGTCCGGGTAGCCCATCCTCGTACGGTTCCCTCGTTTGGTAGAGCGTAAAAGGTGGAGTCAATCTCGACAGTGGGGAAAATTTTGCAGTATTGAGTTAGCTTTCCTGATTTTTCAGGGTAGAATATTCCTTCCCATTCAGCATAACTCCAACCACAAGTTCCAAAAGCAAACTCAGCCATATCGGACTTGCGCCACAATTTGGTTCAAAGAATCTCCTCTTTATTCTTCCTACCGTGGCTGCGGAAGAACCTACTGAGCCGGATTAGCGGTCCTCATCGATTTGCCGCACTTATCGCAGCGAAAGTGCTGAATCTTTCTAGCCGTACCGCTCCGAGGTGTCATGAGCCACTCTCTTTTCGGCATGCCCAGATCGTTTCCGCAGTACTTGCAGGTTGTCAAAGCTAATCCGACCTGGGAATGAAGATTATTTTGCTAGTAGTAAGGGTTGAATCAAGCTTCGTGTCTTTGAGGCCGTGAATCTTAACTGAGCTTAGATCGATATCGAAGATCAGTTCACGCGCGCATTCAGGGCAGTTCTTCAGTATCTCTGATACAGGCTGACGTGGGTAAGCTGAAGAGTTCGCGCCGTCGGCATCAGCTCCAATATGATGGAGTAACGCGCCGCAGTCGGAACAAACGAAATTTATTCCCGATTTCGGGCTCGAATCACCGTTTTTCAGCTTAGCACACCATCAGATGTCCATGTGACATTATATTGCTGGGTATCGTCACTCAGCTTTCGTACCACAAGTGACAGTAATATATTGAGGTTTGATTGATTCTGCCTACGATTCGTTAGAATTGATCTATTCGTCTGAATATTGATGTCTTCTCTTCGGGTTTTGTTCCAAGCCGATTTGTTACATGGACTATTAGTTGCCCTTTTTTCTGAAAGAAATCGACCACTTGGTAGCCCATATCGTCGACTCTTGCATGATTCATTATGGTTCGTAATTCATTTTCAATTATTGTGTTAAAGCGTCCGTTGAAGTAGAACACGCAACTCCACAACCCCAACAGTAGAATCCCGAGCACAGGTAGCTTTCCGATGAATATTGTTCTGTTCACAAATTTTTTGAACAGTACTAAGCGTCGACCTTGATCAACTCGCTCGACCACGCGCACAGGAACGCGTTGGCGCATCCTTAGCAGCCATCTGACGTTCAAGATGTTTCCGCAATCCGTTAGTCGAGATTTATCATCGGCTTTAGTGTAACCGCTTCAGACCGGCACTGCTTGCAGTACAAGACCTGCGCAGTTGATGTAACGTTCTCATCGATCTCGAATCGACCTGAACACTGGAGGCAAATCGTTTCAGTCAAAGCATCCACCTCGAGTTAGGCGAAGAAAGGTGCACGTTGTTTTCTCTCATCGCTTTTCACATTCCTCAGTGAAAGGCGGCATGGGGTGGAGTATATCAACGTTCTGTTAATGGTACACTAACGTATCTACGATATTTGTGCTAAGTCCTTGAGTACAGATAGCATGATTCAACGAAAGATTTTGCGAATGCCGGGCAGCCAAGTAGGTGAGCGTGCATGTACGATCCTAGTGTAGAATACTCAGAGATTCCATCAAACCCGTTCCGCATTCCTCTCCCGATTGACAATTTGTAAGCAAATCGAATGTCATTAGGGAGATCGGTTATCGTCGAGTAATGGAATTCTTGACCTCGAATCCGCTTCCCGCTTTTTAAGAATGGATGCGCCCTCGTGGCGTGCGCTTCTGTATAATTGAGTGTGAATCGGCCAGTCATCACTGTGTTGCCGGGTAGCACGCCAACCATCCTGTGCTTACTTCCTTGGATTGTCGTTAACGATTGTGAGAGGTACATCATGCCTCCGCATTCAGCATAGATCGGCATCCCTGACTCAGCGGCAGATCGAATTGAGTCCCGTATCATCCCGGTCTCCAATTGCTCAGCATATACTTCTGGGAAACCGCCGCCAAGGTAGAGGCCTGAAACCTCGGGGAGTTGATGGTCGTTTAGTGGGCTGAAGAACGTGATGTCTGCCCCTAGCTTTCGTAGATAATCTAATGCATCTTCATAGTAGAAATTGAATGCTTCATCATACGCAACTCCCAACGCAAATCTCGTCTTTGGATTATGAACGCGACGACTCGGGTTCGGGAGTTCACTGGTTTTGGAGGCGATTTTTATCAACCCCGACACGTCACAGTTACCTTCAAGCATCTCAACGAGTTTCGAAAGAAGATCATTTGATAATTTCTGTTCTGGAGTTGGTACTAATCCCAGGTGACGCTCTCGCATACTGAGCGACTGATCGTAGGGTATTGCGCCAACAACAGGGATTCCGATCTTTTCGATTGCGTCTCGACACATTGCTGCATGCTTTTGGCCAGCAACCTTGTTCAATATTACAGCAGCAATCTTGACTTTCGGATCAAATTTCTTGAAACCTAATACTACTGCGGCCGCGCTGCGCGCCATCTTCTCTGCATCAACAATCAAAACGACTGGGCTGTTGAGGAGTTTAGCAATCTGAGCTGTTGACGCCGCGTCACGTGTTCCTCCGAACCCATCGTAGAGACCCATCACTCCTTCAATGACAGCTATGGAATGCGGACGTACTGAATCGGCAACGATTTCGGCAATGAGACTTGACGGGAGTAGCCACGTGTCCAAGTTTCGTGAAGGGACGCCACATACTTGTTTGTGGAGCGTGGTGTCGATGAAATCGGGACCGACTTTGAACGGTTGAATTTTGAATCCTCGTTTCCTTAGAGCTAGCATCAAGGCTAGTGAAATCGTTGTCTTGCCGGACCCGCTCATTGGAGCGGCCAGGATCAGTCTAGGGTTTTTCAATGAGACATCTGAGTTGTTGACCTAACTCGATTCTGATGATCGCTACTTTTTCTTTAGGAGTACGTCGGTTCCTTGAATCTTGACTTCGAAGCTAGATTCGTCGGCTCTTGGTGGAGGTTCTAGAACTTTACCGGTGGTGACGTCGAATTGTCCTCCATGCCATGGACAGGTGACCATCGTTCCTTCTAATTCGCCTTCGTCTAATGGGCCGCCCTGATGAGTACAACTGCTTGCAATCGCATAAAATTGCCCGTCCACGTTTGCTACGAGCACGTCTTCTCCTCCAACGTTCACTTTCTTCATAGATCCTGACGGGAAATCGTCTTTCTGTCCGACTTTAACGAAAGCATCACTCAATTCAAACGCCTCGAAGCTTCTTCACTTGCTTTTGGTATCTCGGTCGTATTTGACCTATTCCTCTACCGTTTTGATGTTCGCTTGGAAACAATCAAATCCTCAGACGATACGGATAGTAGTGGTAGCAAATGGGACGTTTTCAAGACAAAGTCGTTCTAGTAACCGGTGCTGGTCGTGGGATCGGGAAAATGATCGCGGTCTGGTTTGCCCGCGAGGGCGCACAATTAGCACTCAACGATATCCAAAACGCGGACCTAGACAATACCGCGAAAACGCTCAGGGCTTTAGGGAATCGAGTGGAAACGTATGTGGGCGACATATCTAATCGTAAAATGGTAGAAGAGTTAGTTCGCTCGGTTATACGTGACTTTACAAGAATTGACGTTTTAGTTAACAATGCAGGGATAGGTCTGCCTACGCCCACTCTTGATTTGAGTGAAGAAGAGTGGGATCGAGTTCTGAACGTGAATTTGAAGGGGACATTCTTCATGTCCTGTGCTGTGCTCAAACAGATGAAGAGTCAGCGTTCTGGACGTGTAATTATGATCGCTAGTATCTCCGGGAAAACCGGAGGCGTGCACACTGGTATTCATTATGACGTATCGAAGGC
>DASQZS010000208.1:0-4854 GCA_035638535.1 Candidatus Acidiferrum sp. | reverse complement strand
GAGCCTAGCCAGCACTATCCTCGCTGTGGTTCCGCTTGGTTTTCTTACTTATTCAGGTTTCAATTTCAACACGTACCTTTCAGGCGAAACGAAAGATGTCTCCAGCACAATGCCGAGAGCGCTACTTTCTGCGACAGTGGTGACTCTTATCGCGCTCTCCATTATCACTTACCTAGTCTACGCCGTGCTTGGCGGCAATTTCGTTGGAGGCATAAGCTACCTCTACAATACCGGAGGACTGGCTTCGGTCCCAGTTCAACCCACGATTAACTTCCTAGTAGCATTAGGCCTGCCGATCTGGTTGGGTGTTCTGATCAACATTAACATCATCCTCGGATTCTTCCTTGTCGCTCTAGCATACACGATGACATTTAGCCGAATCTTATTCGCGATGTCATTTGATCGGCTTATTCCCGATAGAATATCCGGGGTCAATGACAGATTCGGTTCCCCACACTACGCTATCCTAATCATCACCCTCATCAGCGTCGTCTTCACGACGTTTTGGTGGTACGCAGGGCTCGTCTTTGGTTACTTCAATGGAACATTCGCACTCGACGTTGGTTACCTAATACCCGGCCTCGCAGCACTACTCTTCCCGTTCATTAAGAAAGACCTGTACGAGCGGACAGTGGGGTCCCTGGGCGGGTGGTTCAAAATAAAAATCGCTGGACTACCACTAATATCTATTGGAGGGCTTGCAATACTTCTTATCTGGGGCTTTGGCCTGTACAGCCTCCTGAATCCGACCATCTCTTACACATTCCTAGGAGGCGCCTTACCGGCCGCACTGGGAACGACCGTAGCCTTGATAATTACCGGTCTCGTGATATTCGAGCTCTCGAGAGCATATCACTTGAAGAAAGACGGTCTCGACATCTCTCTAGCATACAAAGAAATTCCACCAGAGTAAACAGCTCTGACAGATGACTGAGAAGTGACCGAAAGCCCTCTCACAGATATCATTGAGGAAACCAGACGCTTAGTTGAGTCTGCGGAGAAAAAAGGAATAACCCTAAGACTCTTCGGCGGCATGGCAATTCGCTTCCATTGCCCTAGCGCAACTCACCGCGCTCTAGAACGCAAATATGCTGACGTGGATTTCATGGCTCTGAAAAAGCAATCTCGTGAAATCAAGAAATTCTTCCTAGAAATGGGTTACTCTCCACGCGTGGCTTTCAACGCAATGTCCGGCGATAAACGGCTAATCTTCAATGACGTAGACCGAGGAAGACGGGTGGATATTTTTCTCGACGTATTCGAAATGTGTCACCGATTCGATTTTCGAAACAGATTAACCCTCGATAAGCCGACAATACCACTCGCTGATCTGTTGGCCACAAAGCTGCAGGTTGTGCAGATAAGCGAACGTGAATACCGAGACATAATGGCTTTGATGTATGATCATGAGGTTGGAGATACGGATGCGCCTGAAACAATCAACGGATCCTACCTAGCAGATCTCTGCGCAGACGATTGGGGGCTCTACAAGACTCTGACCATCAACATCTCCAACATCCTACTTGCACTTGACGAATACCCACTAGAACCTGAAGTGAAGGAGACGGTGCATAAACGCCTAGACGCCCTTCGCTCACGAATCGAAAACGCTCCAAAATCAATGGGATGGCGAATGCGAGCGAAAATCGGAGAAAAGAAACAATGGTATCAACTCCCCGAAATGGACAAGGAAATCATAGATTCACGCTCGTTCGGTGAAAGAACGCAAAAACCGCAATAGCCGAATCAAGAGTCGGTAAGTCATGAGCGACACATCCCGACCATTTGAACACAGGCAACGCGTTACTTCGAGCGGTACTTTTTCATCAGTATTTACATTCTCAAGTCAACCAGAGCAAAATCGAAACCGCCGGCAATCGCACTAGGAGCTACCGCCTCTCCAAATTTGATCGTATCAATCGACAGCTCGATAGATAGGAAAATCAAATCAATACTCTGCCACAAGCTCAATTTCAGAATGTCGAATATATTGAACAGAAAATTCGTAACACGGCATCAATTTTCGGAAGGATGATCAGCTGCCGCTACGGTGAAGCATTCAAAGTTCTTCTACCTGACGAAATCCATATGGGCACATTAGCTCTTGGGTAACGCCTTCTGATTTTCGATCATGAAGGTGAATGCGCGCTGCCGGAAGAAAATGTGAGTCGTTTTCAGTAACGTTTTCGTACCAAAATGAAATCTAGAATTCTTTCAGATACTTATTCACGGCTTCACGAATTACGAATGAGCGTGATGGGACAGTGTTATCCTCGATTAGTTGGTCGATCCTTTCTAGGAATTCAAGTGGAAGTGTAGCCGTGATGTTTACTCTTCTTTCCGATCTGCGCCCTAGTGATCCCATTTCCTTAACCATCATTAGTTGATGAATCGTGTAGGGCCTTTAGTTCTCTTGCCATATCCCAAGCAACTCTCGTAGAAATTGTGGCAGTCAATATCTCATATTTGCTGGTTAACTGAGCCGTCCCTGAGCGTGATCTCTTCGGTGCCAGTTTCGAGTTCAAAAACTTCAATGTTGTTGTAAGTTGCGTTCTCTGAGCCCAGATTAAACCAATTTGCACGTGAATGGAGTAGATTCACTCAAGCCGTTCTGATTTTGCCTGCAATCAGGGATGAGGTAATGGTTCCAGCCAGGACAAGTGTCGATAGTACGACGGTCGAAGCTGAAATCATGAGAAGCACAGGAGCCTTAAGAACTTCACCGAGCCAAAGCATAGCAATTCCCGACATCAGGGATCCGACAAGAGATTTCATAAGAAATTTCTGCGTTCTCTCAGCTGTAAATCGTTTCACCCTCGCGCGTAGAAATCCAACGGGCAGGCCCAGGTAAAATGATCCGATCAGAAAACTCGCTTCTAAGCCAGATAGGACAACTGCAACCTCAGGATCACCTTTGGTCAAAGTGAATGTTCCGGAGGATAAGGCGAGGATTCCAACTAATGGGTACAGTACAACTCTCATCACAGCTTGTTCTACATGACTCGATGTTATTGAGCGAGCGACGAATGGACTGAATGAGTAATACCATGCGTTGAAGACGACCATAAACCCGTATCCGGCTCTAGTCTTCATGATTGAGTTGTCGCGAAAATTCCTCAACAGTTGAACTTCAGGGGCAGCTTGAGAACCATACGTTGCCGTCGCGATAAGACACATCGGTTGTTGACTCTGACTCGCTGTCGTGCTGCCGGGTGTAATCGTGGATGTAATCGTCGTAGCCGTCGGGGATATCACCTGAACAGTTACATTTGCCGTATGTACGAGAAGTGAGCCTGGTAATCCACTGAACCCATTGACTTGTAATAGGTAGCTTCCTGTGGGGGCTGTGGTAGATGCGCTTATGGTTAGAGTTGTGGAGGCAACAGCGTTCGACAGTGGAGTTACGGGTCCTCCAAGATTAACCGAGACTCCGGTCGGCGCTACGCTAAGCCAGGATGCTGATAGTGAGACGGTGGAACTGAACGCGTTCTGTGAATAGACCGATATCGTTGACATGCCTGAACTTCCCTGATTGATCATGACAGTCGTTGGCGAAGCTGCTATTGCGAAGTCTTCCATGCCAGGCATGGCAGCCACTATCACGGTTATCGTCAAGAGCGTAGAATGCGACATGGGTCCGCTTGCTGCAAGTATTGGAATCGGGTAGACCCCAGTTGGTGTTGATCCCGCGACTGATACGGTAAGCTGAGAAACTGCGGATCCCGCTAACGGCATTACCACAGTGCTCGGATTAAAGCTAACAAACAACCCATTCACGGCTGCCGTGGTGAGAGTGACAGCAGAAGAGAATGTACCGGAAGCTTGCAATGTTACCGACGAGGTCGTTTGAGACCCTTGAATCATAGTAATAGTGCTCGGCGAAATTGAAACGCTGAAGTCTCCTCCCGATATTATGACTTGAACAAGAATATTCACCGTATGACTAAGCGAACCACTAGCACCAATTACACTAAGCGTATACGAGCCACCCTGAGCCGTACTTGAGGCCGATAACGTCACGCCAGCAGGAGTCGACCCATCGTCCGGCGGAGTGGCAGAACTCGGAATCGTGAAGGATACTCCTTGAGGTGATAACCCAACCCAGGCTGCGGACAGGGTAACGGTCGACGTAAAATGATTAATTGAGGACACAAAGACGTTCACACTTGAGCTCGTTCCCTGATTAATCCCGATCGAAGGAGACGACGAGGTGATGGAAAAGTCTGGGTTCGCAGACTGCGACACGGTAACCGTGAAGACTGTGCTATGCGATAATCCAATGGCAGGACTATTTCCAATAATCTGCATCGGGTAAGTTCCCGAACTTGCTGACGAACTAACTGAAACGGTTAAAGTTGAAGTTGCTGCCCCTCCCGACGTTTGATTCATAGGATTTGGTGAGAAACTCAAAGAGACTCCCGTGGGGGCTCCATTAGCTGTTAGCGATACTGGATAAGCGAATCCGCCAAAGGAAGTCACCGTTACAGTAGTGGTCGTAGATGTCCCCGGCTGAATGCTTAAGATCGAAGGTGCAACTGCGAGAGTGAAATCTTTAGGCGCTAACACTTGCAACGTGAGCTGTGTCGAATGAACGATTACGATTTGCGGGGAGGCACCGCTTGTACCGATCAGAGCGATAGGGTAAAACCCAGCAGGCACCCATGACGCTACCGAGATCGAAAGGACTGAGCTAGCTGCTTGACCGTAAGGATTCGATGAACCTGAAGGTGGAATTAATTGGTTTTGCGAGAAACTCAAAGACACACCCGAAGGTCCTCCACTAGCACTCAAAGCCACGGCTGAAGAGAAACCATTGAGTGAGAAAGCAGTGACAGTAGCAGATCCGACTCCGCT
>DASQZS010000207.1:0-7124 GCA_035638535.1 Candidatus Acidiferrum sp. | reverse complement strand
GGGCGAGCGGCATCAAGTAATCGTGTAAACTGCTTGATCCACATCGGATAGAGCCCAACTTTTCCATAGAAGAAGTCTTCAAAAACCATGTTATCTAGAAGGCTGATCGCTTTCCGAACCATCGCATAGCCGTACACGGTTGAAAGTCGATCTACGTTGTCCAGTGAGGGCAGAGCAAGGAATTCTGATGCGATCGTCGAGTATGGTTCTCTGTAATCATAGCCATGTTGAAGCCGGCGTTGAGTGAATTTTCGTCCAACGAGGCGCTTGAACATTCTGGTCTGTTTCTGTCTTTCCTCTATCAAAGAGGTGGTCCCTAGTTCCATGCGAGTCAAATAACAATCTGACCCTCTATCGCATTTCTAGATTAATGCACGAATGATGAAATAACGACTTCAGGCCCATGCCAAGACTTTATTTCTTTTTGACATATTGCTCAATGAATTTGGCGTAAGCGGTCTCGGTTAGAAGGTTCTTCAAATCCTCCTCCAAACGAGAAGGCTTAACTACCACAATCCAGCCGGCCCCGTAGGGTTCCTGATTAACAAGTTCGGGTGCATCTGTCAGTTTGTCATTGCGCTCAATTATCTCACCGGAGATAGGTGAGTACAATTCTGATACCGCCTTCACAGATTCGACTGTTCCAAACGAAGCATTTTGAATCAGCGTCTTTCCTTTTGGAGGAAGATCAACGTAAACGACTTCATGGAGTGTCTTCTGAGCGTAATCCGTGATGCCGACACGACATATTTGGTTTTCAACCTTCAACCATTCGTGCTCTTTTGTGTAAAGCAATCCGTCAGGTACGTCGTAATCGTCCACCTTCACTTTTACTCACGGGATGTTGTTTCATAATGGATAGTGTATTTAGGAATATGCTACAGTTTCGAGCGAATCCTCAAAGTGCTATTGCGAAGAACCAGATCAAATCAGGGCGGGTGAGATTTTCATCAAATGGTCACGAAATGAATTTCCTGAACCATGAATGTACCGCCCAATGATTAGACTTTAATGATAGAAGTACGGAACGAATTACTAAACTTCTAAAAATAGTGCATTTACCTTGAGTATTGAAGATTACAGGACGCGGATTCGAGAATCAGATCGGCGATTGCTCGATATTATCAGAGAGCGATTTATGCTCGGTAGCGAACTCGCGAAAGTTAAGGAATCAAGAGGAATTCCCACAGTGGATTCCGATGCTGAACGCGCAACAATGGAAAATTTGACTGACTCAGCGACGAAGCTTAAAATCGATACCGCCTTCGCACGCAAATTGGGAGAACTATTGATCGAACAGACTATTGGCGTCCAGGATGCGTTACGACCAAAACAATCCAGAGACCAATTGATGAAAGAAATTTTCGAACTCACACAGAAATTGATTTCGCAGGGAAAGAAAGTTACGCGATTCGAAATCGGTGAACCAAACTTTCCTCCGTCCAAGCTAGCAATTCGACAACTCTCAGGTACATTTCGTAAGAAAAAAATTGTTGGTTATGGACCGTCATCAGGACTATTTGAGTTGCGTAGAGCATTGGCTGAAGAACTATCAGCGACGCACAACACGAAGATTGAACCAGATCAGATACTGATCACACCTGGTGGTCGTTTTGCAATTTTCGCCGCGATCTCAACGTATGTCTCCGAGCTGGAGCGAGTAGTAATCCATCAACCTTCATGGCCAGCATACGAAGAATGCATCAACGTCGTGAAGGGGCGAACAATCAGTATCCGCACGGAACTTGCTGACGAGTGGGAGATCGACATAGGAAAACTCGAGCAAGAGCTTCGAAAAGGGGTGAAAATGTTGATCATAAACAGCCCTAGCAATCCGACGGGGAAAGTCATCGCGTCGAAGAAATTTCATGAGATCGTCAACCTTGCTCGTAAGTACAATGTGATCATTCTCTCCGATGAAGTCTACGAGAAATTCAGTCACTCCCAACCCGCGAGTATACTTAGTGAAGAATACGAAAACTCCATTTACGTAAACAGTTTCTCTAAACAGTTCGGGTTAACGGGTTGGAGGATAGCTTACCTGGTCACAACGAAAGAGAAGGCCTTGAAGATAAGGCGCCTGATCCAGATTGCCGTCACATGCGTTCCGGAATTTATTCAACGAGCGGCTCTGGTTGAAATGCAGAAGGGTCGACGCGAGGCGCAACGCAACGTGAATCGAATCATGAAAAAAGTGGATTTATGTTGTCGAGAACTCAACAAGATAGATGTTTCATACTACAAGCCAGATGGAGCATTTTACGTCTTTCCGAGAGCAAACAAGACAAGATTCGATTCAGTCAATTTCGCCAAAAAATTACTAGAGGACCAACTAGTCAGTATCAGCCCTGGCCAATCCTTTGGTGATTATCCAGAATTTTTCAGGCTTGCGGTATCTCTGCCCGAAAGCAAGATCCCTCAAGCTATCAGAGCCATCGGAAAGGCGATTGACTCTTGGTCGTAGCGAGCGTAATCGGAACCGGACGTATGGGAGCTTGGTTTGCAACCTTCCTAAAGGAAAATGGATACAAGGTGAATATCTATGATAGGAACGAGCGAGCAGCGAAAAGCCTTTCGCGAAAGGAGAAACTGCGATTTGTCGGTGATCTAAATCGAGTCACGACAGAGGCGCAACTGATCATTCTTGCGACACCCACGCATGTAACAAAGCGACTGTTAGAAGAAATTCAAATTAATGCCAAGTCGAACGCGTCGATCGTTGAAATCTCCTCGGTTAAGACGCCTATCAAAAGCACGATCTTAAAACTACAGAAGAAGGGAACACCCATTCTAAGCATCCATCCAATGTTCGGAGCCGGAGCGAAGAGCATAGCAGGCAGAGTAGTATTAACGAGTGTAATACCCGCCAAAAACCGGGCTGCCCAACAGTTCCTATCATTACTGAAAAAGAAGGGAGCAAAACTCATTCATTGCAGTCTGAAGGATCATGATAAGTTAGCATCGATCATACTTGCTCTACCGCACTTCATCAATATAGTATTCGTAAATTCGCTCATGGCGCTGTCAGTTAATCCAAATCGGATGCGAACACTCGCCGGAACCACGTTCAAGTTGCAACTTCTGATTGCTGAGGCGATCTACCAAGAAGGGAAGGAGAATGAATTGTCCATTCTTGTAGATAACGCATATTCACTGAGTACTCTCAAGAAATTGGCTCAAGAAACCGCGACTCTGTTAAATGCGATCAAAAACCACAGAACTCGAACACTCGTTCGATCCTTGGCAAACGGACATAAGTTCATCAGCAAGGAAAAGGGTTTTACAACTTCGTACAGCCGCTTTAATGAGGCGGTTGAAGTTTCGAGTCGTCGTTAGCTTCGCTCGATTCTTTCTTACCTATGGCGCGTGTAATCTTGCCTGAACGTAGACTGTGATCTGCGAGAACTATGGCGACCACAGCCTCAACGACCGGTACGGCCTTCGGCACGATACATGGGTCGTGCCGTCCGGAAACTTGCACCGTTGTATCCTGCATCTCCTTAAGATTTACAGTTCTCTGTTCTTTTGGTATTGATGAGGTGGGTTTGAAGGCTATGTGAACAACTATCGGCATACCATTTGAGAGACCACCAAGGATCCCTCCTGAATTATTCGTGAGCGTTACGACTTTGTTATCAACCACTGCGTAGGGATCATTATTTTCTGACCCTCTGACTGATGATGATCTGAAACCCAATCCTACTTCAAACCCCTTCACAGCAGGTATGCTGAACGCAATCTTCGCAAGATCCCCGTCTAGATTGTCAAAAAATGGTTCTCCTATTCCTGTTGGAACACCCTCAGCGACGCACTCCACAATCCCTCCAACACTATCGCCTTCGCTTCTTGCTCTCAGGATCGCCTCTCTCATCTTCTCGGCAGTCTCGGGATCGGCACATCTAACAGAATTCGTAAATGCATTTTGCTTAATTTCAGCGAATGAAAGCTGTCGCTCTAGCCTCACGGTATGTATTTGGATGGTATGTGCGGATATCTGTATTCCTACCGTGTCAAGGAGTTTCTTAGCAACGGCTCCAGCCATCATAATCGGCGCAGTCAATCTTCCGCTTGCTCGTCCACCGCCTCGGAGATCATTGAATCCGCCGTATTTTATTCTAGTCGGAAAATCTGCATGGCCGGGTCTTGCAACAGCCTTCAGTTTCTCATAGTCTTGCGACCGTACATCCTTGTTCAAAGTAAGGAGAGTGATAGGCGCGCCGGTCGTATATCCTTCGAATACACCTGAGAATATTTGAATTTCATCCTTCTCACGTCGAGCCGATGATAGAATTGGGTCGGGTGGAATTCTGCGATCGAGTTCTCTCTGTAAATCATCAATAGTTAACCGAAGTCCGGCAGGACATCCGTCAAGTATAGTTCCGACTCCCGGGCCATGGCTCTCGCCAATAATTGTAACACAGAAATCCTTGCCGAACGTGTTATTGCCCACTGCTAATTTCCACTCCTAACGACCGTAAATCATCGAAGAATCGCGGATATGATTTACTGACACTTTCGGCTTGTTCGATCGTCACTTTACCGTTTGCTCGAAGCGCCGCCACGCCGAGTGCCATAGCGATTCTGTGGTCTCCATGCGATTGGACAGTACCTCCCCTTAATGAAGACGGCCCTTCCAAAACTAATCCATCTTGCGTCTCCTTTATGTCCGCGCCTAGAGTGCTCAATTCCGAACTGATCGCTGCAAGTCTATCTGATTCCTTGTAACGTAACCTGGCCGCGCCTGTAATTCTCGTCTGTCCCTGGGCAAAACATGCTAGGACTGCAACAATCGGTCCTAAATCCGGGCAGTCAGAAATATCCAAATCAACACCTCGTAGTGTTCCACGTTCTACTTGGAGCCCATCATTCTGAAAAATGGTTCGTGTTCCCATCCGATTCATGAACTTGATCAATTCTGAATCGGGTTCGAGGCTGTTTGGTTGCAGATTATGAACCAGAAGACGAGAGTTAGTTATCGCCGCGGCAATGAGAAAGAACGCTGCCGATGAATAATCACCAGAAATGCGATGTTCCGCAGGCAAATAGACTTGGCCCGGTGTTATGTCAAATTGTGTCATCTCCTTGTCGGCAGTGACTTCGATGCCGTGTTCACGCATAGTCCGAATTGTGAGCGATACATAACTTTGTGACTCAAGTTTTGATGTGATAATGAGCTTCATCCCTTTCTCCATTAGTGGTCCAGCGAAGAGCAATCCTGAGACAAACTGAGAACTGACATCGCCTTGAATTCGAATCGTCCCACCTTTCGGGGTTTCGCCTTCAATCGTCACGTGGTCTCGACCTAACGTAAGTTCGATACCTAGTTGTCTCATTGCTTTTGATAACGGTTCGATCGGACGGCGCAACAAACTTTCCCGTCCTCTAAGAGTGGCTCTGGATCCTGTCAATGACAAAATGGGGATCGTAAATCTCATAGTCACACCCGATTCCCCGCAGTCGATAATATCCTCCGGCGCGATGGGTCTTCCAATACTAGTTATTGTCCAGGTATCGGAGTCCTTCACAACTTCGGCTCCTGCGGCGACGATCGCTCGCGTGGTAGCTTCGGTATCCTCCGACGCTAGCGGATCCCTAACCGTTGTTGTGCCATTCGTAAGCAGGCCGGCGAATAGTGCGCGATGAGTCTGAGCCTTAGAAGACGGAGAAGATATTATTCCTGCAAGTTGATCACGAGGAGCGATCGTAACCCTCATGGGTTCACCATCGATGATTTTGCCTTTTCTAAATTGAAGGATATTTCAATTATTTTCCCTGGCAGTGAACTCCATGCTTTCCGTACCTTTCTGAGATTCGCTTTCGGCACGATTGCGACGAACGCAGGCCCTTTACCAGTAAGACCCGAAGCTATCGCTCCCGAGAAAATTGCTTGCCTTATAGGGGCAGTGTCGTACCCGAAGGCCTCCGAGTAAGCTAATCCGTTCAGCGTTAGAGCAAACCAGTAATTTCCTCTAAGTGCCTCTTGAAATGCGTATTCAATTAGCGGCTTTATCTTGCTTAGTCTACCAACATCCACGTCCTTCGTATATTTTTTCGTTCTCGGAACATATATGATAGTTGAGAGCTCTAGAGACGGTATGAGGCGCTTCAAAACCTGGCAGGTACGGTTATTCGTTATCATGAGTCCACCAAAGTAGCAGGCGCACGCATCATCGAATGCTCCCGTAATTGTTACTCCAGCCTCGAGACTTGAGTCGACTCCTAGCCGTATGGTCTGGTAGTCGTTGGTTTCTACACCTACGGCCTTTAGCGTTGCCAGAGATATCGCATTGCTTGCGGCACTGCTGCTCTTTAGTCCCACAGCAACCGGAATGTTAGATCGGGTCTCAACAATTGCACCATATTTCTTAAGTAACTTGAATTCACGAAAGACATTTTTTACTATGATCCGCATTAGTTGATCTTCGTCTGGTTCAACGAGATTTCTGCAGACAACCTCTCCCGGTTTCTCAGTAAGAGAGACTCTAGCCCACGTCCATAGATCTACTCCTACAGCCGCACCTTTGCCGATTGCCATGGCGTTGACTATTGTTACAGCGCCATGACTGACTGCTTCAGCTTTTCGCATAAGATAACGCCGGTAGATGTTGAAATACAGCTTGCCTCATTTTTCCAACAGGCGCTTTCTTTCCGGTCCACAACTCGAACGAGTAGGCTCCTTGATGCACTAACATATCTAGTCCGGTCACAGTTTTTGCACCAATTTGTTTGGCGCGTTTCAGGAGTTGCGTTTCGATAGGCCTGTAAACTATTTCAAAAATTAACTGCCTAGGGCTCAACCATTCTCTTTTGACAGGTAGTTGTTTGTTGCCTTCCATACCAAGAGCGGACGCGTTCACGATAATATCTGCGTTGATTACAAATTCTTTGATCTTCGTTTCGGTAAATTTTCCACAGGAGATATCAACTTGGAAGCTCTTTCGTACTCTTCGTTCCAGGTCTCTAGCCTTAGAAAAGGTTCGGTTGAGAATTTGAAGTGAACCGACTCTTGGGCCAAATGCATAGACTATGGCCTTGCCGGCTCCGCCAGCACCGAAGATTACGACAGATCGCCCTTTCAGTTGACAGACTTCTTCAACTGCCCTAACAGCACCTATCCCGTCAGT
>DASQZS010000206.1:0-3208 GCA_035638535.1 Candidatus Acidiferrum sp. | reverse complement strand
CTTAATTATCCGCCACCTTAAGGCTACAGCGATTTCAAGTTCCGAAGGCGACTGTTTTGGGTGAAGAAGTTGAATTACCTCCGCAGCTCCAAGAACAATTAGTTCGATTGCAACAATTCCAGCAAACACTCCAGTCTGTGGTCACCCAGAAACAGCAGATAGATCTCGAACTAAACGAAACAGACAAAGCGCTCGCAGAACTTGAAAAATCAACCGACGAGACACCGGTCTACAAAAGCGTTGGCAGCATACTTGTCAAGTCAGCCCGACAGACCCTGCTCACTGAGTTGAAAGAACGCAAAGAAATTCTAGCAACACGTGCGACCGTACTTGGGAAGCAGGAAGAACGAACAAGAGAGAAACTGAAGGAAATTCAAGAGAAACTACAGGAAAGGTTGAGGGGTCCGAAACCGTCCGCTGCACAGCAATAGACGCCGCTTCTCTCATTCTCCTAGGGAGCCGAAGAGGATACTATGAGCATTGAGCTGAAGAGAAATCCTACTGATGACGAAGTAGAACAAATATGCGTAGCCGCAGAAGAGGCGGCGAAAAAGCGAATCCTCTCAACCGTGCCCTTGAAGAGGATAAGCGACTTCGACGTTACGGTCGAAGCAAATGGAGACAAACCGCTCGTGCTGAACGTAGATATAGCCATCGAAGTAACAATTGGTGATGAAAACCTAGAAGAGCTAGTAAAGGACGCAACGAGCGCGGCCTTCAAAGCGGCCGAAATCAAGGTACGGGAGCTGAATCTTTGCGCAAACACTCAAACCTAGTGAAGCTTATTCGCGACGCACAGACTATACTCATAATCGGCCACCAAAACGCTGACCCAGACGCAGTTTGCTCCGCGTACGCATTCTCCAAACTCGTCAACGCAATCAATCACAAAGCGAAAGTTTCCTTCAGTTCACCAGATGGCGTAAGCAAACTTTCGAAACAGTTGCTTCAAACGATTCCATTACAAGTCATTGAAGAATTTGATGTCTCACAAATAGACCTCATCGTAACCGTAGACACAAACACCCTTCAGCAATTAGGGAAATTGCAAGCGACAGTAATGCAAGCACACAAACCTCTGATGATGATAGACCATCACGCCCTCCATCCCGATAATGCAAAAACGGCTACCCACATACTCTGTGACGATAAATCAACATCGACCTGCGAGATTATCCTCGACCTGTACATGGATCTGAAGGTACCAATCGATGAAGTAGTAAGTCAAGCGCTGTTGACTGGAATCATCGTGGAAACAGGCCACTTCTCAATCGCAACCAAGCGAACCATAAAATCTGCTTGCACGCTTATTGATCGTGGCGCCGACCCAGCTGTGGCTCTCGCGTTGACTAAGCAAGTCATGGATGAGTCAGAACGAATTGCAAGAATGAAATCGGCTCAACGGGTGCGCTTAGAGAAGATTGACAATTGGCTTATCGCTCTCTCAGACATCGGTTCATACCACGCCTCTGCGGCCCGGTCCCTCATCTCACTCGGCGCACATGTTGCTGTTGTTGCTGGAAAGAGGAATGATCAATTAACTGTGAGCATGCGTTCGACACACGAATTCTTTCAGCAGACTGGTCTCCATCTCGGAACGAATCTAGCTAGTCCTCTTGGACAACGGTTGGGAGGGATGGGTGGAGGCCATGCAACAGCCGCGGGAACCAACGCCAAAGGCGAGGTGGCTGACGCACTGAAGCAAGCGTTGAAATTGTTACGCGAATTTCTCACACACCCAGAAAAGAGTATACGGGACGTAAATAATCCATCAACGATTACATAACGACTACAAAACGTCATGGTGAACTCCGCTGCCCGCAATTTCAGCACGAAATCTCTCGTTCACATATTTCGGCGTAGAGAAGCCGTCAATAGACGGCATCAATTTGTCTATCGCAAAAAACGATTTCGTAGTTCTTACTGGTGTAAGTGGGTGTGGAAAAACAACTCTCTGCCGATGCTTGAACGGTCTGATTCCGAATTTTTATGCTGGCAAATTGGAGGGGGATCTCAAAATTAACGACGTAGACGTTAAGGGAAAGTCGACTGCTGAACTCGCAACCCATGTCGGGTTCGTTTTCCAAAATCCAGAAAATCAGCTCTTCTCGCTTTCAGTAGAAAGAGATGTTGCCTTCGGATTAGAAAATTTAGGAATTGAAAGAGAACTCGCGATCGAACGAGTCAATTGGGCAATGGAAGTTACGGGCATATCGCAACTCCGCAATAAAGCCCCCTACGAATTATCAGGTGGACAACAGCAGCGAGCGGCGATTGCAGGGGTTCTCGCGATGAGGCCAGAGATAATAGTCTTAGACGAACCAACTTCGTTTTTAGATCCGAAAACCGCAGATGAAATTCTGAAAGTAATATCGCGGCTCAATCGTGAATTTGGACTGACCACGCTGCTTGTGGAACATCGACTTGATACTGTATCCGCCTACGCCAATCGAGTAATCGTGATGGATAAGGGAAAAATTGTCCTTGATGGTCCACCCGAGGTGGTATATGATGAACCGGCCCGATTAATCGGAATTGGACTGCCCAAGGTTACAGCTTTGTTCCATTTACTTAAACGAGATGGAATACCTGTAACAATTAATCCGATAACGGTAACGCAGGCTTCAGAAGCGCTACGAAGGGTCTCCGGAAATTGATATCCATAGAACACGTAAGTTTCCATTATCCAGGGAGCCCGGAAACTCTACACGATATCAGTCTGAAGATTGATGATGGCGAATTCGTAGCCATTATGGGTGAGAACGGTGCAGGGAAAACTACGCTCGTGAAATTATTTAATGGGTTACTCAAACCTGACTCTGGATCGGTACTCATCGACCACGTGAACAGTCGTGATAGGTCTGTCGCAGAGTTGTCTAGGCAAGTCGGTCTTATCTTCCAAAACCCGGATCATCAATTGTTCGCGGAGACAGTTGGAGAAGAACTGAGATTCTCCCTGAAGAATTTCGGATTCGAAGAGTCAGTCATTGAGAACCGCGTAACCTCTCTACTTACAGCGTTGGATATAGAGAAGTACGTGAACGCTTCACCCTTCATGCTAAGTGGTGGAGAGCGGAAACGAGTCGCGCTTGCTTCAATATTGGTTTGGGATCCCAAACACGTGGTAATGGACGAACCCACGATAGGTCAAGATTATCTGCAGAAAGACAGATTGAGAAATTTCATCATCCAACTCATATCACAGAAG
>DASQZS010000205.1:0-17014 GCA_035638535.1 Candidatus Acidiferrum sp. | reverse complement strand
CGATTTTCCGTTATTGCAGAACACAAAAGCGGAGAGCTATGTGAGGCAGGGCGTAACCACGTCTGTTATCGGCGCCTGCGGCAGATCTTGCGCGCCAGTAAACGACGCTACCAAAGACCTGCTAATCAGAGACATCATCGGTTACGACGCCAGACTATCAATTACCTGGCACTCATTTCAGGACTACTTGAATGAATTCGAGAAGCGAGGGATCGCTCAGAACATTGCGTCGTTAGTAGCGCATAATGCTGTGAGAATATTTGTGATGGGATACGAAGCACGCGCTTCTACCAGAAATGAGCTTGAGGAAATGAAGCGGCTAGTTGACGAATGCATGAAGTCGGGAGCAATCGGATTATCAACTGGACTAGCGTATCCGCCCGGCGGCAATGCTGATACTGAAGAAATAATAGAACTTGCCAAGATAGCATCACATTACGGCGGTTTCTACTCATCGCATCTTAGAGGAACTAACGGGGATTTCTTATCTGGAGCTGAAGAAGCTCTAACTATAGGCAAAAAAGCGCGGCTACCAGTTCACATAGGTCACTTCTGCGGTTTTTTCGGAAATTTTGAGGACACCCAACGCGGCCTCAAGATGATAAAAGACGCTCGCAACCAAGGAATGGACGTTACCTGTGATCTCTACCCATACCTAGCAGGAGCAAACCCGCTGATGTCATTCTTTCCGCCAAATATTTTCAATCGACAATGGAACGAACTTGTGAAGGAATTCCGTTCGCCCTCCAGCAGAAAGCAGCTTGTTGAGGAGATTCGTAAATCGGAGTTGGGCGCCTTCTGGCTCAGCAAACCAGAAACGCTCAACCGCATCATGCTCTTCGACATTTACGCGAGCTCGAACCAACCCTTCAAAGGAAAAAACCTCACAGAGATTGGAAGTCTCAAGAATATGGATCCACTCGACGCTACGCTATCTGTCTTAGCTGACGAAGGAAAAGACATGTTCAACACAGGTGTGATCTGTCAGTGGATGGGGGAGAGGGACAACTTCGCGATCTTCAGAGAATCGTTCCACATGGTCGGATCAGACGGGATAGCTCTAGCCCCATATGGAGAATTAGCCTCCTTCAAGTTTCATCCTCGAGCTTATGGTACCTTCCCTAGAGTCATCGCTAGATACGTCCGAGAGAATGCAGTTCTAACTCTAGAAGAAGCTGTTCGAAAAATGACTTCATCACCTGCTCGACGAGTCGGATTAAGTGACAGAGGGCAAATTAAGCAGGGAATGTGGGCTGACTTAGTTGTGTTCAATTACGAGAATATAATGGATCGGAGCACCTACGAACGACCCGACCTATATTCAGATGGAATAGAATATGTCCTAGTGAACGGAGAAATAGTTGTTCAGAAAGGAACACATACGGGGAAGCTTCCTGGGAAAATTCTCCGACACAACAACTGAAACCAGTGATAAGACGTTTGAAATTTAAGATAAGTTATGATGTAGGCCCTGCAGGCGCCTGGTTTGAACCTCGTTACACAATCGAACTCGCACGAAGGGTAGAACAGGCAGGCTTTGACGCGGCCTGGTATGGAGATCACTTCTTGCCGTGGTTCCACACTCACGCACACTCACCACAAGCTTGGATATGGTTGACTGCTGCAGCAGCCGAAACCAAACAAGTTCCTGTTGGCAGCGACATTACAGTTCCCATGTTCAAGTATCATCCGCTAATTGTAGCGCAAGCATTCGCGACGATGGAAAGATTATTCCCTGGACGGGTTTTGTTGGGCGTCGGTACAGGTGAAGCGATAAACGAAGCTCCTTTCGTGAACAATTGGCCAACCTGGAAGCATAGAGCAGAAGCATTAGCTGAGGCAGTCCAGTTAATGAGAAAATATTGGACAGCGTCGGACTACTTCAGTTTCGAAGGGAAACATTTCAACGTCAAGAATGTCTTCTGTTATGATAAACCAAAAAAGAATATACCGATCTACTGGTCGGCATTCGGACCTAAGTCTGCAAGCGTCGGTGGATTATATGCTGATCACTTAATGACCTCAGGTTCACCAGAGCAGCTTCGTAACGAAGTATTCCCTCAATTCCTAAAGTCCGCTGAATCCGTTGGAAAGATACCGGAAAAGGTAGAGAAATGCGTCTATATCGACGGCGGATATGGGAATCTCAAGAAACTTATCTCAAAATACCGATTCAGCGCTGGCTCGCTTATACCTGAAAATTTTAACGAACGTGATCCGCGAAAAATCGAACTTTCAACTTCACGATTAACAAATGAACAGATCCTGGGCAAAACTTGTCTCTTCTCTAAGCCGGACCAGTTCATTGAACTGATTGACAAATACAGGAAAGTGGGGATGGATCATTTTCTGTTCGGGGATTGGGGTTACGACCCCGTCCGAACGGTGAAGATGTTCCGAACGAAAATACTGCCTTACTTCGGAGTGAACCACAAGAAACACGGATCACATCGATAATTTCACGTGGCAGTTTCGGAGTTCAGAGAAGCATAAGAATGGCTTATGGTACAAGTTTCGCGTGATAAACTACGAGCGAGATTGGGATCGTCAAGTATGAGATTGACACTCCTGCATTATTAGTAGATCTGGACTTGATGGAACGAAACATAGCCATAATGGCAGATTTTTTTAGGAATAAACCCGCAAGCTTACGAGCTCATTCTAAAGTTCACAGGGTTCCAGTTATTGCTCATAAGCAGATAGAGGCAGGCGCCAAGGGTTTATGCTGTCAGAAAGTCGCGGAGGCCGAGCTTATGGTTGCGACCGGAATCAAGGATATTATTGTAACAAACGAGGTCGTCGCACCGGCCAAGATCAAGAGGCTAATCGCACTAGCCAAACAGGCAAAAATCTGTGTACCAATCGACAGTCTCTCCAATGCGGAATTGTTGTCGAGAGCCGCGCAACGGGAGGGTGTTGAACTTAACGTTCTGGTTGACGTGCATTTGGGGTCGAATCGATGTGGAGTGGAACCGGGTGAACCTACCGCCAAATTAGCAATGGTCATCAAAGGTCTGAAGGGGCTTAACTTTCTGGGACTGATGGGTTTTGAGGGACAACTTTCAGCGATAGAGCCTCGAGAAGATAGGAGAATTGAAATCGAGAAATATGAGAGTCTCCTGATAAATTCTAAGAGACAGATCGAGAACGCAGGAATAAAAGTTCAAGAGATATCGACGGGGTCAACTGGAACATATGATGTCAGTGGTGCGACATCAGAAATAACCGAAGTGCAGGCCGGTACGTACGTGTTAATGGATAGCGAATATCGTAAGCATGTTCAAGAATTCAGTTGCGCCTTGACGGTGCTCTCAACAGTTATCAGTAAACCGTCCGATCAAAGAGTCGTTACCGACGCTGGCCTTATGTCAATAAGCACAGCACAAGGAAAACCAGAAATGGTCGGAAACGAGAGTCTCGAGGTGGAAGAACTGCACGCGGAAAATACTGTGCTGAGAGTCACGGGTCCAAGCAAGGTTAAGGTTGAAGATAGGATTGAGTTTATACCTTCATATCTTGACGGCACTGTGAATTATCATAGCAAAATCTACGGCGTAAGGAAAGAACGCGTCGAAACGATTTGGAACACATTAGGCAGAGGTACTTCGAACTAGAAATTACAAAGCCGTGGTTAGTCCGAGGGCAGTCTTCAGCACGTCAGTCCGGGTATGCTGATATCTGAAGTGAGTCCTCCGTCAACAACAACTATGCTGCCCGTCAAGTATCTGGCGAGATCCGAGGCTAGGAACACAATCGCTCTAGCGATTTCACTTGGGGGCGCAATGTAACGAAGCGGTATTCTATCAATCACCTTTCGCCGCAGTTTCATGTTTAGTTTTCCTGTTCCGCCTGGAGTGTCACACCATCCGGGGAGTATCGAGTTAACTCTGATGTTATATGATGCAAGTTCGATCGCGAGACATTTTGTGAAGGCTATGATAGCTCCCTTTGACGCGGAATAGGAAAGAACGCCAGGTTCCGCCATCACGCCGTCAATGGATGAGACGTTGATTATTCTGCCTCTGATCTTCTTTTTTATCATGAGTCTTGCTGCAGCTTTTGCGAAGTTTCTGTAGCCTTTCAAGTTGACATCCATCACTCTGTCCCACTCTTTATCTTTGAAGTCGAGAAGTGTTCCGTTTAAGTTCACAGCGGCATTGTTAACCAAAATGTCGGCGGTACCGAATTCTCGGACGCAACGCTTGACCACTGAGTTGGCGGTGTTCGGGTTTGCAACATCACCAACATGCCTCACTATAGTATCGTGACGAGTTTTGTGATATGTCCCAGAGTCGAATGCTTGGTCTACAGCTACAACGTTTACTCCAAGTGTCTTCAGGAGCTCCGCAGTTGCCTGACCTATTCCGCGGCCTGCCCCCGTCACTATAGCAGTTTTTCCAGAGAGGTCGAGGAGATTCGATTCTACTGATGGCACTGAGTTCAACCTGTTACACTCTTTCGTTAACGGTCTTTTAGTGTTATTTGACCACAAAACACTGAATTCGAATTTGGAATGGAAAAATCTATTTTGGTTGAATGGTTAACGTTAGCAATTGTGTCTATGAATTACATGACCGCGTTTCATGATCATGGTCGGATTTAGTCTGTGATTGGTGTTCTCTTTCCTTCCATAACTATCTTCTAATACGAAATTTCCCGATTCTTCACGTAGCACAACTAGGTCGGCGTTGGCACCAGTTCTTAAAGTTCCTATGGTCCCTTGTAAGCCGAGAAAATCTGCTGGAATACACGTTATCTTCGCTATCACGCCCTCTATTGGTAGCCCCAAATGGATGAACTTTGACGCTGTCGTCGCGAGATCGAAGACAGGTCCGTTGACGTTATAGGAGTGCAAGTCGCTGCTAATCGTGTTTGGTTCGACTCCTTGCTGCAGGGCGTTTCTTGCTATATCGAAAGAGAAGCTACCTTGGCCGTGGCCGACGTCAAAGATGACGCCGCGCTTCATCGCTTCTCTTGCTTCGGGGATAACGTCTCCATCTTTGCCGATTATGCCGTTGGGCAGCCCGGTGAAACAGTGTGTGAGGATGTCGCCCTGCCTCAATTCTATGAGTATTTCTCTGAGCGGAGAGGGTGTGTCTCCGATATGCACCATGATAGGCCTCCCGACTGCTTCGGCCGCCTCCTTTGCTTTCATTAGAGGTTGCAGGCCGTTATTCCCAACCATCTCCCGAGACAATCTGACCTTAATCCCCATGATTACATCCTTGTTCTTCTCACAAACTTTAACCGCCTTTTGTACGTCGGCATACCTGATATCCTCAAGTTCTCCGACGGCAGGGCTGATCATTCCCAATGACGAAATGTTAAGCATCGCGAAGATTCTGGTCTCGGAGACTTCGATTACATATTTTCTAAAGCCCATGAACGTATCCGCACCAGCCGAGCCTGCGTCGAGAACGGTGGTAGAGCCCATTTTCAGGCAGTGTTCGTCGGCGTTAATTCCATAATGAGAAACACCTTCGTAGACGTGAACGTGAAGGTCGACGAATCCGGGACAAACTATCTTATCCGTGGCATCGATTACTTCGACCGCATCGTCTTCCGACAACCCTCTTCCAACTTTTGCAACCATGCCGTCTTTGATGGCTACGTCGGTTACTTCATGCATGCCTTGAAGCGGGTCGATCATCATTCCTTCGTGAATAATGGTATCGTATGCCTTCAATTCGTATCATCTGTGGCAAACAAAGCCGTAGACGGTACGTTAGTCGCTCAAGTTATTGGAAAGGTGAGATTGCTGAGGAAGTTTTGGGGCTTCACTCAGTTCTCTTTTGGATCAGGGATTTGTTGTTGTAGTGGCTGTTGGGGCGTTGCCGCCTTTCTTCCTTGCTTTTACTGCAACCGCTGCCACCAGCACTATCACAACTATAGCGCCGACCACATACGTCATCATATCAGAACCACCTGAACTGGAAGAGCTGCTGCTGGTCATTGAGGAGCTCATTGTTTGAGCGCTTAGACTGTAGATGCTGGCTAGTGCGGTCATGTTGAACATTCCACCAGGCCAATCCATAGTGCTAGGCGAAGTCGGCCATCCACCAAAGTTCGCTGTGTTAACGACCCACACTGAATCGACGTAGTAGAGTGCTAATGACGGAAGCTGCTGAGCGAGTATGCCTTGTATCTTCTGCATAAGTTGATTCCTCTGGTCAGCCGTTCCTGCAGTGTAGAGTTGAGCGACCGTTTGGTTGTATTCCTGCCACACGCTCGCGGGCGTGAAGACTGGATGCGCCGCATCGCTTATGAGTGGAGGCCCAGTGCCGAATCCGTCAAAAGCATAGCGAAACGTAATGAGTTCGGAGTTTGGATCTCCATAGTTTTGCTCGTACAAGTACATGTTAGTGCCTTTCTCCCATATGTCCACCATTGAGCTCGATGCCATAGTCTGTACTTGCGCGTCTATCCCAACAGCCCGTAGGTCTTGTACGATTCTGGTAGCCGTAGTGACTTGAGGTTGCAGTTCTGCTGGAGCGTAGAGTGTTGGCGAGAATACGGTTCCGTTCGATGTTTGATAATACCCGTTACTGTTCTTCGTCCATCCTAAGCTTTGCAGTAGGCTTTCAGCCATCTGTGGGTTATAGTTGTATTCGGGGACTGAGGAATTGAATTCAGGATTATTCTCCGGAGGAATGTACCCTGCGTTTCCAGGCGCCCCGAAACCTGAGAGGGCTGTCTGAACTAGATCTGTGCGATTAATTGCGTAAGCTAGTGCTTGTCTGAAGGCAAGTTGATTGTACGGGTAGTTCCAGATAGGATACTCTAGTTGCCAAGTATCTGGTGTCGGTCCGGTGACGACTTGGAAGTTGGAGCTTGAAGTTAACCCGGCGACATCACTTGGGGAGACCGGTGCCGCGTCAATTTGTCCTCCCTTAAGCATGAGCGAAAGGTCTTGGGTTGTTGGGACGAGCAGGACCACTACTTGGTCGAGGTATGGTACGCCATTCTGAGATGGATCACCGCCGAAAGGAGAGCCGTGTGGATTCGGTAGTAGGACAATTTGAGAATCGCCTTGAGTATAGTTTGAAACGTAGAATGCTCCAGCGCTGACTAGAGTTCCGAAGTTTGGCCCAGGCGAGGTTCCGTTAACGATGTAATTCTTCCAGATATGGTACGGCACAAGATTGGGTGTACCCTCTGCTCCAATTATATCGCCCATAAGACCGTTCGGAGTATTGAAGTTAATCTCAGCAACAGTAGAGTTGTAGGGTTTAATGGAATCCGTAATGCTCCCCGTAAGGCTACTTGCCCAGCCTGAGAGGGCACCAGCGCCCCACGTGAACGTTGAAAATTCTAACTGCATAGTGTAAGCAAGATCGGTCGCGTTGACTGGCACACCGTCCGACCAAGTCATTCCCGGCCTGACCATGAAATACCAAGTCGTGGCGTTAGCGTTCGACCAGTAGCTTGATACTGCCACATGCAACAGTCCAGAGGCGGTTGGTACCCCAAAGTCTGGGTAAACCATTTGGTTGAAGTACCAAGCCTGATAGGAAGTTGTTAGAAACTGCGAGAAATTGTCAATGGTATTTGGGAGTGCTAGATGCAACGTTCCTCCATGTTGAATCGTCTGCGCAAATCCTGGAAGGAAGCTTGACGCAACTAACACGCCAAAGAACAACGCAACGGTCAGAATACGTATCTTTGAAATCAAAAGTCATACCTGAATTGGTGAAGAAAGAGTTCCATGTAGATATTTAAAACTAATCAAATAACTCGTCTACAAATGCTGAGTCAACGTGGTCGCCGCTCCATTATTGTTACTTATGAAATTCGGCTTTTTCGCGTAATTCATGGTACGCTTCTAATGCTTCTTTTACGACAAACACGAGAATCACTCCTGTTGCCAGATAATCGACCCACCACAAGCCGAACAAATACACGGCTAAGAGTCCAGCGAGCAGGGCTATCGACATAAACAAGCAAGTGACCGACTCTACAGCATCAATTGTTAGTGGGACAGATCCAGTCTCCTTCCCGATTCTTTTCTTCTCATACCAAAGATAGGGCATTATGATAACCGCTCCAAGCGCAATCCCTATCCCAATCGGTGACCCTTCCGCTCTCACACCGGTAAAATAGGAGTATACAGCTCCGAATCCGATTACTGGAATAAGAGCGAAAAGAAGCGCACTTGTAATCTGTTCAGTCCTTTTACTCTCCAATTCTGATCGGTTCTTGCGCAAAAATTCTAGAACCGCTATACCGGAGATAAGTTCAATCAAACTATCGCCTCCGAACGCAAGCAACGCAAAACTCCCAGCTGCCATTCCCACAGCTATTGAGCCTATCACTTCAACGATCATCCAAACAGAGCTGAAGTATTCAACTCTTACCGCCGTCGCAATTCGGGATTGTCTCCAAGACTGATGTGTGTCGGTGCAACAGCAATCCACACAATTCGAGCAATCGCTAGGGGTCTCACAGCTTGCGCAGGAAGTTTCGCTGCACCCACATCTCTGGCACAACAAGGCTAGAGACGACAATCCCGAGGACTTTCTCATTCTTCCTGACCCAACTTCCCTAATCTCTCTAATACGCCAAGCAGCGACAGTAAGAACTTTAAGACTTCTCGCCGTTGGCGCAATAGTGAATCAAAATGCCGAAAAAGATAGTCGAAACTCCGAATGTACCGCCGCCAGATGCCACTTTCTCGAACGCGACGGTCGGTGGAGGTTTCATTTTTGTTGCAGGTCAAGTTGGTGTAGATTTGAAAGGCGAGGTCAAAGTTGGCATAGCGGAGCAGACCCGCCAAGCATTGAGTAACATCAAGGCGATCATTGAGGCCGCAGGATCATCCCTCGAGAACGTGATGCGAGTTGGAGTCTATCTGCGTGACATGAATGATTTCGATGAAATGGACAAAATCTATCGAACGTTCTTCTCTCAAAATCCACCGGCCAGAATTACAGTGCAGACGCTCATTGGAGACAAGAGATGTGTTATAGAGATCGAAGCTGTCGCCCTCCAAGGATAGTATTATCGCAAGCGATGTTCGGCCAACTAGATCCTTACAGGTCTTCGACGACGAGGTCGCGTATAACTTTGAAGCGTGCTAGTGGTTCTATTGTTAAGTCTCCGTTGACTTCGGTGTGGCAGGACAGGCCAGGTTTCTTGTTGACGGTGAGGTTGCATCTTGCGCATATCCTTCTGTGGCATGAGGTGTGTGAGTGGTAGGCAAGGGTCGGGTCAAGGTTCTCGTATATATAATCTAAAACGTCCATTACAGTCATCCTGGGTTCGAATGGGACCTCATAGATCTGATAATGGGTGGAGCTATCGGCGGAGGGGTCGAAGCGCGCAATTTTCACTTTAATTCTCTTTTTCTCCAAATTACTCACCCAATTCTTTCACTGCGCGAATTATGCCTTCTTCAAAGCCAAACATCACGCGTGGTGGTTTGAGTTTCGTTATTGTTACGGGCCGTGTTGTTAAGGACATTTTCCCGTTTACTTGCCTAACGACTATTTCTCGAAGCCAATGTCTATTGTCTGTTTGTGGGAAGTCTGATCGGTTGTGTACACCGCGGCTTTCTGTTCTGAGCAACGCGGATTTGGCTGATGCAAGCAGTACTTCCAACGTGCTCTGGATTTCTATGGTGTCAATCCATTCCTTGTTGTACGCAAGAGCTTGTGTCTGAACGCAGAGTCGAGGTAAATCGTTGTGCAGAATTGATTCGAGGTCTGCGACGGCTTTTTTCAGACCGGCGCCGTTTCTGATTACCCACAGATTGGTGTCAGCGATTTTTCTAATCGTCTTCTTTAGATTGACTACATGAACGCCATCTTTCCGATTTAGCGGTGCTGTTAGACGTGACTCGATCCGTTTCAACTGTTGCTCGTCCGGTGTCGCCAGTGTAACTTTCTTTGAGTATGCAACAGCGGCTTTCGCTGCTACTACGCCTTGAACGAATATCTGCGTGATTGCAGACGCTACTCGGTTGCTGCCGAAGAGACCGCCCGAACATTCGCCGGCCGCATACAATCCTTTCAGTGTGGTTGAGGCGTGTTCGTTAACGGCGATTCCTCCTTCCATGTAGTGAGCGGCAGGTGCCACTTCGACAGCGTTGCCTTGCTTTAGCCATTCGATTAGGTTGGTGAAATCGGTTCGAAGCCATCTCCATCCGGGGTAGATTTTTTCGGCCTCGTCGAGAATGTTAAGGGGGACGTTCTTGATGGAGTAATAGGTTCCGTCTCTTGGTGAGCCGTCTCCTCTCCCGACTATTTTGGTGGCGGCAATTGAGAAGATGAGTTTGTTCCATTCCGTTGTTGTGGCTATGTGGTAGATGACTGGGTCGTATTCGTCTCTTAAGAATGGTCGGCCGTGTTTGTCGAGTAGATCACCGAACATTTCGATTAGAATGTATGGGAATATGTCTCCTCGGAGCGCGGGTGGCCATAAGATTACGTTGGGGCAGAATGTGACCATCTCCATGTTCAAGAGCGCGGCTCCGACTCTGTAGGCTGCTGCATGCATTCCGCCAGTGAGACCGCCCGGCGCGCTAGTGAAGGAATATGCCCTCTGCCATCCGCCCGTAGCGATGATTACTGCTTTCGCTCTAATGGCCTGTACAGATCCCTTGTTAATGTCAAGTCCGACTACGCCGATCGCAGAGTTGTGTCGTGTCAGGACATCAGTCGCGTAGAAATCGTTCTTGATTGCGATGTGTCGCTTGCTGACTTGTTCCATGAGTGTCTTGTTCAGGGTGGTTCCTTGGGATAGGATGGCGCGCTTTCCATCCCAAATGTATTTCATGCCCCAATCAATCATCTCCTTCGTCCTTGCAGGGGCATCACGAACGTACGTTTCAACTAGCTTTTGGTTGTTCAAGTAGTACCCCTGGACCACTATGTCGTGGAAGAATTTCTCCTTGGAATCCGATTCGTTTCCGGTCAATCCGATTTGTGCTGCGCCGCTTCCATCCAATGTAATGTCCGCGCCAGCCATCATTGTCGCTCCGGACTTTCCGGCCGCTCCGTTGGACATGAGTAGTGTTGACGCGCCCAGATCATGTGTTTCGATTGCAGCCCGTAGGCCCGCGCCGCCACTTCCGACGATGATTACGTCGAATGATTCTTGGTCGGACAATTAGATCACGTCAATTCTTCGGCTAACTGGATCCTCAAGACAGACATGTTTAGTTCACTGAAATTCTCTCAGCCAATCTTATCGAATGGGCATTCACAATTTTTGGAGCATTGTCTGACCCGCTCTTCGCCTGCAATTCGGTCCTTTATGCTCCCGCTCGGATTCATGAACTCAAACTTCGCGTAGATCTGAAAGACTCGGTTTTGGTGTCGAATGTTCAATCGTGTGAGCGGAGTGTTTCCGATATAGTTCAAGATGTTGGTACTGGACTGATTTAGAATTCTTTCCAAATGGATCCCAAATGTCACTAAGTCAGTCAGGACTTGCGGTCGTATGTGCATAGCATCATTGATGAAACCTAAAAGTGATTCTTTCAGATTACAATGATGGAAGATGAACTGGTAGGCCCTAACAGCTCCTCTCTAAGAATTCCGAGAAAAAGTAACTCAAAGCGACACATGTCGTAGATCGACTCTCTATCAGTACGATTCCCAATCAATCAAAAGATCATAGTCAAAACATTTAGAAATATTCCAAACTTCTGAGCGGTTAATGATCCACATATTTTGTATGTTGATCCAGAAGCGCTCTCAACCAATTGTCGAATATGCATTTGCTCATTTGCTGGTAACCCTGTGCTGTTAGGTGAAGTCCGTCGGCAGAGTTATCCTCTAGGAGCCTATTGGTCTGTGGGTCAGCAGTCGCTGTGAAAAAATCCATGAAGGGCATGTTTCTCTTCTCTGCTTCTGTGCGGATCATTCTGTTAAGCAGGAGTCTGGGAGGGATCAGCGCGTCGAATCCAAGAATGGATGGCACCGAGCATGCCACGGACGGAATGCCTTTGTTCAGAGCGGCATCGTACATGGTAGTCAAGTTTTGGGTTATCATTGCTGGTTCAAAACCCCATCCTAAGTCATTGGTTCCTCCCAGTATGATCACGTAATCCGCTTTCTCATCAACCACGTCCCTCGAGAATCTTTCAAGCATACCCGAGGTTAGATCGCCGTTAATTCCTCTATTCAGCACCTTGACTTTCACGTTCGATTGGAGATTGCGTAGATGTTCTTCGGCAAGCTTCTCAAGATATTTCGGGTACGAGTTAACTTGATCAGACTCGGAGAGCTCGTTTTCTCCTACCGTGAGACTATCTCCGAGCGCTACGATCTTCATGATTCATTCAGTTCTACGAACGAACTCAGTGTTCGCTTTTTTCGATCACAATAGTGTACTGGCCCACGAAGGCGGCTAAGGCACCGATAGCCGCCAAAAGAGGTGCAGCAATTACGCCTATTGCCGCAACCGTCAACGGGACCTCCATTACTACGTGCCCATCTTTTTTCACTACGATACGGCGGACATTACCCTCATGGAGAAGCTCCCGCACTTTTCTAACAAGTTCATCAGCTGCCACCTTAACTTCTTCAACAACAGTTCGACCTTGCGACGACATTTCCAGACACTGAGACAGCATGATTCCGAGTTGTCTCTAATCTGTCTTGTCTGCCGGCTTCGCAGCTATTTGGGTGAGCGAGCGGTCGCTAATGGCGGAAAAATCATAGTCATTCGCATCATAACCAGGTTTGGAGTACTCGTCGCGGTGTTTGATCAACAACCAAGATTCTTTACCTCCAAACCCTGCAGTTCGAACTAATGCAAAAGAGCCTCGTAGTTTCTTCCCGTATAGATGGAATTTTAGATTCCCGTCCTGCAGGCTCTTGCGGGCGACGTCTTCCGCTTCTTTCCTATTCGTGATTTCCTTCCTTACGCCTTTGCTTATCTCAATTTCAGGGTTATACGTGCCTTCATCCCAAATCATGACGGGTCCTGCTCCATATTCACCTCTCGGAATGACTCCTTCAAAATGTCGATATTCAATTGGATGATCAGTCGTGGGTAGTGCAAGTCGCTTTACACTACTGTCGAGTGATGGGCCTCTAGGTATGGACCATGATGGCATCACGCCTCCGATTTCAAGTCGGAAATCGTAGTGAAGTGACGTGGCCTTGTGCTTCTGAACAACGAAAACGAGCTGATTTTTCAAGTCCTCTTTCATAGAAGCCCGTTTTAATGCATCATTTTTCCTCATGAATAGGCCTCCCTAGAGACACGATTCTCTTAATTCCTCGACTTGCATCGACAAAGAGTAATGTGTTTTCATTTCTATAGAGTTTTTATTTGATCTGATATTCATAATTCGTGTGATGCCATTACATGTCTCGCATAGGTCTTTGTTGGTTATACGCGATAACTAAGTATGGATACGTAATCAGCGTCAAAGATCTCCTCCGCTCGATAGATGATGCTCATAGACTAGGTTTCTCGCTTTTTGAGATTGAAGGAGTTGCTGGTGATAATTTACGTGGTTTGATTGAAAATAAAGCGGCTATACGGACCAAATGCCGTGAGACAGGAGTGCATATTATGAATTTCATTCCAGTTCTCCCAGACCTCATGAGCATGGATGAAATAAAGAGAAAAACCGCCTTGGCAGACTTCAGATCAGCATGTGAAACAGCAGCCTTCTTTGAGACAGACATGATTCAAATAGACACTCACTACTCGCCATTGTACCTGATCAAACCATATGACATCTCTCAAGAATTTCGCTTCAACTATCAACCCCCAACGATGCGATTCGAACAAAGTTTCGACTTCTGGAAATATTTCAACAACGTGATCGTTGACTCCGTGAGTAAATGCAACGACCTTGCGGCGGAATCTGGGTTAAGACTGTGTATTGAGCCAAGGACATGGGAAAACATACCTAACGTTTGGGCCATGGAACAATTACTCCGTCAGGTCGGAAGTAACAATGTGGGCGCAGTGTTCGATACGGCACATTTAGCATGTCAAAAAACACTCCTAGTTCAGGCGGTTGAAATGTTAGGTAAGAAAATCTTCTATGTTCATGCAAGCGATTCCGATTTCAAAATTGAAGATCACATAGAAATAGGAAAAGGGCTGATCGACTGGACAAGCCTCTTGATGGCTCTGAAGAAGCAAGGATTTGATGGCGTATTCGGCTTAGACATCGGAGGCGCCCCACACTTACGTGACTCAATCGATGACACATACCTTCGATCCCGGAAATACCTCGAAAATGCAATCGAAAATGCGAATATCAACTGAGCGATGATTTTTCCTCTATTGTCCACTGTGACTACGTCGCAAGCTACTATGTTCACAAGAGTAGAGGAGTCAACCTATCGATGGTTTACTCCAGATTCCCCCAGAATAAATCGTAATATGTAATGCTATCCGGATTGAAAGATTTTCGAACCCTCAGCAACGGCAGCCCCAGGGGTTACGGGAAGGCCGAGCTCACGTCCGCCGACTTCCAGAGCTAATAGGGTTGGAAGAACATAGGCCGGTGAAGCTGTCACTCCCATAGTGCCGATTCGAACTGCTTTACCCTTCAACTTGGATACTCCTCCCGCAATCATTATGTTGAATTTGTTCTCTAGGATAGCGCGAAGTTTGCTCTCTCCATTTGCGCCATTGACTCCCAGAAGAGTGACTGTTTTTGATCTTGCTTCCTCAGACACGAGTGGTTCAAATCCAATTTTCCTGCAACCTGCTCTTAGAGCTGCGGAGGCTACGACATGTCTCCTGTATCGGTTCTCAAGTCCTTCTTCAAGAGCGAGTTTTACCGCCTCGTGGAGGGCAAGAATTACTGTGGTCGGCATGGAGGTGGGAAATGGATGTCCTATCGGACCCCATTCTTGAATGAATTTTTTCCAGACTCTTAGGCTCATGAATCTACTCGGAATACTGCTCCGTCGAGATTCGACTTCGTCCCAAACGCGTTTTCCTATCGCAATTGGAACTACTCCATGAATGCCTCCGAGACATTTACTTGGATAACCAACGCACACGTCTATGTTCCAGCTATCGAGATCAATGTCAACACCACCGAATGATGAAATCGCATCTACAAAGTAGATCACTCCGTGTTTCTTCGCCACCTTACCAATTTCTTGAATTGGGTTTTCGACACCTGATGATGTTTCGTTGTGCACGACAAAGAGAGCTTTGATATCTTTCTCATGATCCAGCACCTTTTCGACGTCGGCTGGACTAATCGCGCGTCCGTATTCCGCCTTTATTTCAACTGGTTCTCCTCCGTAGGTTCGGATAACGTCACTGAGGATTTCGCCGAACCAACCGTTGACAACATTCGCGATCTTATCGCCTGGTTCGATAATATTCAAGGCGACAAGTTCGACAGCACCGTTTCCAGGGCCTGGAAATATAATCACTTGTTCCTTGGTTTTGAAGATTTTTTTGAGATCTTCGAGAACCTTGGCATATTCTTCTCCCCAATTTGTTCCGTAATGAGGAAGAATAGTTTGCGATAAAGTCGCTAGAACTCGCGGATCGACCTCCGACGGTCCCGGTATCATCAACACTCTTTTACGGCTCATACCCGACAATGCGACAGCCTCAAACTTAAGGTACAGCCAGCGTCACTCTTAGTTTTGCGCCGATTGAATAACACGCTCACATTTCACTATAAGTTACAAGAAGGCGAATAACTGTGAAACCGGAAAGACCGCGGCTGGCTTTTCTGATTTCGCTGATCGCTGGAATCCTGATCGTAACTGGTGGTTTATTTACGAGCATGGTTGCCATTCTGCTTCGAATTACATGATTTGAGTCCGCTAATGGTCAAGCAACTTGGCCTGGGGTGCTGGGTTCTGGAGTGGGCTTGTTTGAGTTTGGTGTGATTCTCACTGGAGTAGTTGGAGTTATCGCGGGCATCATAGTGATTCTGGCTGCGGTGATGCTTGTTAAGAGACCAAAGAAACGTTCGACCTGGGGATCGTTGATCATCCTCTTCTCGTTGTTCAGCATTTATGGAGCGGCAATGGGAGGGTTCGGTATCGGTTTAGTTTTAGGTTTGATTGGTGGAATACTCGCGGTTACTTGGAAACGGAAGAATATGGAAAATCAATAAAGGAACGCGCACAGGGATCTTCGACGTTTGAAATTGGAAAAGATTCTGACTCTCGAACATTTCATTTAGTTTCAGAGAAGTTTAGAGAAGCGGAATTAATGCAGTAACGTAATCCAGTGGGCTTGGGTCCGTCGTCAAACACGTGACCTAGATGGGCATCGCAGGCGCTGCATAGAATTTCAGTACGGTTCATGAAGAGGCTCCTATCCGCTTGCGTCTTAATGTTCTGTTCAGCTATCGGTGCCCAAAAGCTCGGCCATCCCGTACCCGATTCGAATTTTGTTTCCGAACTGAATAAGTTGGTGCCGCAACAGACGCATTTGTAGACCCCTTTTGCATGGTTATTCCAGTATGCCCCCGTGAATGGTCTTTCTGTTCCTTTCTTTCGCGCCACCTGGAATTGTTCAGGAGTGAGTAGTCGCTTCCATTCTTCCTCAGTTTTGCGTAACTGCGCTCCCATGTCTAATGCCTAGGTGGATAAGAGGTAGTATTGTGGGATCAACGTTTTGGTCGAAAACTCTTGAACATCTGGTTTGGCGTTGTTGAGATTTTCAATTATGGTAAAGCGGCAACAGGTCTTAAGTGTCTCGTCCTTCTCGGCAAGTGTGCTTCGGGATCGAGTTTGACGCGCCCACCCTGGACTATGAGAACAAACTTTTCGGAGGCACCTATCTTTGTTTGTTGGGAAACGACCAAATCATGTCTTCTCGCATGCAGACATTGCAGAGCAAGGGCAATTAGAAAGCCTCTGCCCGGAGAGTTGGATCATCAGCAGGCTCTCAACTTAATCGACGAACTATTGGAATTCGATCAACCATATCCTGCTCTTTTGATGACTGGCGGCGACCCACTCATGCGAGCGGACTTCTTCGAACTAATCGAGTACGCGAAGACTAGAGGACTTTACGTGGCAGTAGCGGCGAGCGTAACTCCACTGTTAAACGAAGATAC
>DASQZS010000204.1:0-5034 GCA_035638535.1 Candidatus Acidiferrum sp. | reverse complement strand
TGTCAAGTCTCAAAATTGAACTGGTCAATCCGCCGAGGACCGGGGTTGAGACCGTTCTTGAAACAAAGGCATTGACGAAGCGCTTTGGAACGCTGACTGCGGTCGACCAACTCAACATATCCGTCCGATCAGGTGAGATGTTCGGACTCGTTGGCCCAAATGGAGCCGGCAAGACAACTGTGATTAAAATGCTAACAACGCTTATGGCGTCAACCTCAGGAGAGGCTTGGGTAGCCGGCTATGACGTAGCTCACCAAGCATCCCAAGTTCGACGAACTATAGGATATGTACCTCAATCACTCTCAGCTGACGGTTCTCTTACAGGGCGCGAGAACCTATTGATCTTCGCAAAACTCTACCACATCCCTCGCAGAGATCGAGAAGGACGTATTCGTGACGCATTGAGTTTCATGGGGCTTACTGACGTGGCGGATAAAATGGTTAGAGAGTACTCCGGAGGTATGATTCGACGTCTTGAGATTGCTCAATCTATGTTGCATAGACCAAGAGTCTTCTTCCTTGATGAGCCGACGGTGGGATTAGATCCAATTGCTAGAAGAGCAGTGTGGGAGCATATTCGGCGCTTCCGCGCAAATTACGGGACGACGATTCTGCTAACTACTCACTATATGGAAGAGGCTGATGAATTATGCAATCGAGTGGCGATCATGCACCTGGGAAAGATCGCTGCAATAGGAACCCCCGCCCAGCTTAAAGCATCCGTGGGCGACGGTGCGACGTTGGACGACGTGTTCGTACATTATTCAGGTTATGAAATTGAATTGGGAGGAAATTATCATGAAGTCTCAAGGACAAGACACGTGGCACGAAGACTCGGTTAGCCTAACGGCAACGCCGTTAGGGAAACTATTCGCGCCGATCTTCAACTTCATAATTGATACTGCAACAGTCGCGGAGTTGGAGGCACGCAAACTCCACCATGACCCTACCGAACTCCTGACGCGCGCTGTACAACCAGCGCTGTGGCTGTTGATTTTCGGCGAGGTTCTCTCTCAGATAAGAGCGATCCCTACCGGAAAGATATCGTATATGGATTTCATGACTCCGGGCATTCTAGCGCAGAGCGTGTTGTTCATCGCAATCTTCTCTGGCATAGCTGTAATTTGGGAACGCGACTTAGGGATATTGCACAAAATGCTGGCAAGTCCAGCGCCTCGCGCTGCTCTGATCTCAGGTAAGGCTCTTTCCGCTGGTGAACGTGGATTATCGCAGGCTGCCATCGTATACTTGTTAGCTCTCTGCTTAGCAGTCGATATCAAATGGAGTTTACCTGCAATCGTTGGTGTAGTGTTCGTGGTGATTCTGGGTTCTGCGCTGTTCTCCACATTCTCATTGATCGTGTCATGCCTGGTAAGGACACGGGAACGCTTCATGGGGGTCGGCCAGTTACTCACGATGCCATTTTTCTTCGCCAGTAATGCGATCTACCCAATCTCAATCATGCCTCGTTGGCTGCAAGCAATTTCGAGGGTTAACCCGTTAACGTATGAGGTTGATGCATTACGTGGCCTAATGGTGATCGGGGGAGTCTCTGTTTACGGAATCCCAGTAGATGTTGGGGTATTGCTTGCGTCAACAGCAGTTCTCGTTATTATCGCTTCGAGGCTTTACCCGAGAGTAGTAGTGTAGTGGAGCATGACTGAACATGACGCTTTTCAAGCGAAGAATTAAGTGAATACCAATTCTCTCTTTATAGTCACAAACTAGGTCTTCACACTTAACTGGTTACGCAAATATTCACGTAAACTAAACCCATATCACTGAATCGACCATAGTTGAAGATGAGATAGGGGTGTACGAGTGTTGGAGAAATTACGTGTTTTAGGGATTTCGACAACTGCTATGAATTTGCAACATCCGCGTCCAAGTACTTCTGAAACACTTTTGGAACGTGGGTTGGATCATGCGAAGAAGAAGTATGCAGCTGAAACTAATCTCGTCCGGGTGAGAGAGTTGAAGATTCGACATTGCGAAGGCTACTATAGTAGAGGTCTGAAGTCGTGCACGTGGCCGTGCAATATTACGCAAGATGATTCCTCTGATGAGATGAAGATAATTTATGATGGCGTTGTAGACTGGGCAGATGTTGTTATTGTCGCAACATCTCTTCGTTGGGGTAATGCATGCTCACTCTACTATGAAATGGTTCAACGAATGAATTGTATCCAAAACCAAATTCCAGCTAACGGACGCTATCTGATTAAGGACAAAGTTGCTGCATTCATCATAACCGGGGGTCAAGACGGGGTTCAACATGTGGCTGGTGAGATGCTCATGTTCTGGTCAGAATTAGGATTCGTCTTCGGTAAGTTCCCCTTCGTGGGTTGGAGTCGAGGATGGTACGCCGAAGACACTCAGAATAATTATAATGCTATGAAAACATGGGAGCCAAGATTCCAAACCGCAACGCCCACATCAGACACCGAAAGCCTCGTAGACAACGCGATTGAAATGGCCACGCTTCTGAAGTCTCACAAAACGGTCACGCCAGCATCCGCCTAGAGACATGTGAGATCAAACTCCGAGAACATTGGTTTGGTCGAGACATGCGTTCCGAAGTCCATACCATGTATCGTATATCGTATTATGGCGAAACACGAGTGCTCCCTTTTATGCGCCTCAATGAACTACACCACTTCGGTGGAACATTACCGTGCTATCAGAGGGACGAATTAGATTGGCAAGATACGCGCCTCTCGTATTGGCGATTGTATACTTGGCTTCAGGAGACTACATCTCTCTGATTCGACAGCTGCATCTCTCACTATAAGCACCGGCGTATCACGTGCTTGTAATCGTTGCACTATTGTAGCCTTCTTCGGGATTGGTAGCATACCTAATGTTTTTATGACATACGTCATATTATGTCGGTTAGGAGTGGTTTGAATGTCGTATGCTGGAGCGATGTTAGTGTGGGTCAAATGCTGCAAGTGTGGTCGTCCCTTAGGGGAAGTGAGCAGGAGCTTGTCCGAAGTTGAATTAACGTGTCGAACTTGCAGAACACAGGCCTAAACGTTATTGAATTGATAGGAATATTTAGGCCGTCAAATTATTATGATAGGAATAAATGGTTGCTTGCTGCGCAGTCATTGGTAATATAGTAAGAGGATGAGTTGATGAGTAAGAAGACCGTTTTCGTGAGAGACGCAACCGGGCTCGTCAAACAGATTTCTGGAATGGACGCTCTCGGAATGTGTGTGACCCAGATGGGGTTGCTTTACGTGTTCAACGTGGTCGCGTTCACGCCAGGATTTTATCCTGAAGCAAATCCGTTGCTGGGTCCTTTGATTGGGTTGCTTTTGGTGCTTCCTATTGCGGGAGCGTACGTTTTGTTCTCGATTGCAATACCTCGAAGCGGCGGTGACTATGTGTGGGTAGGAAGGGTGTTTCATCCAAGCATTGGTTTCATAGCCAATTTTGCGTTTACCCTACTCAGCATATCAGTGGTTGGGGCAGTCGCGCCTTGGATTGGCCAGTGGTCAATTGCGCAGTTGTACTACGATTTTGGGATACTCGACAAGAACCCGGCGTATCTGAACATAGCGAACTCCCTTCAAACGCCCGTCTCAGCGTTCTGGATATCCGCGGTCTTCATAATCATTGCAGGGCTAATCGTCATCGCGAGTTCTCGGTTAGCCGCGACGACAGTGAAGTATTGGACAGTCCTGTCGATCATCATTGGAATTATCTTTATTGTAACTGTGATTTCAGCAGGTAGCTCTGTCTTCGCGCAGAATTTCAATTCGCTCTCAGGTTCCAACATGACTTACGACCAGATCATTAGTGCGGGGCAGCAGAGTGGAGCGTACAACGGTGTGCCGCCACTGCTCTCCTCAGCGTCACTATATGCTGGAGCGCTCGGACTTTTGGGTTACCTCGGGTTCAACTCTTCGGCATATTTTGCTGGAGAAATCAAGCAAAACCATAGGTCACAAATCATCGCCCAGGTAGGCGGAACCATATTGTTTGCGGCCTTCACTACGACGATGATAGCAGTAGAGTATTTCGGCGAAGGCCCGTCCTTCGTGAACTCGATGGCTGCGTTGTGGATTTCAGGATCTTCGGCCTATCCGTATCTTGCAGGAACACCACCTCTTGCTTCCGGGCTGGCGATGTTCTGGACGCAGAATCAAGCGCTTATTGCAATTTTCACCTTGAGTTTCGGTCTCACAGCTGAGGTCATGAACATCTCGATATTCTTCACTCTCAGTAGGAACCTTTTCGCGTGGTCGTTCGACCGCTTAGCCCCAAGTGTCTTTGCGAATATCAATCGGAGAACTGGGACGCCGGTTTACGCGATCGGAATAATGACGGCGATTGGATTACTCTTTACTTACATTAGCATATTCCAATATGGCTTGCTCGCAACCCTATTCACGTATGGAACGGCTGGAACTTTCATGGTGTTTCTTATCGTATCGATCGCAGCGATTGCCTATCCCTTCAAACGGAAAGACATCTTCGAATCCGCTCATCCGATTAGCAAGAAGAAGATAGCAGGGGTTCCACTCATCTCCATCTTCGGTGCGTTGGGTATCGTCGTTTCTCTAATAACGATCTATGCAATACTCCTACCTGCTATCGGAAATGTTGAGTCTGTCTTCTTGACGGGCATCATTCCTACGTTCGTAGTCGGAGCGATCATATACGCAATAGTTTGGAGCATCCGCCGTAGCCAGGGAATCGACTTAAACCTATTACAGAAACAAATGCCACCAGAATAGTCCTTCCAATTATTGTCATAGGAATATGTGGTGGAAAGAAGAACAAGTTTGGATTGAGGAGGGAAATGAATGAGTCAAGCTGCTATGAGTGAAGTAGAATTGCGGGGGTTCCTCGCTCAACCGTTGATCGCTGATGTTGTGACGTTGAAGAGGGATGGCTCGCCACAGATCACGCCTGTCTGGTATGATTTCGATGGCACGTATCTGTACTTCTCGACAACCACTGATCGAGCGAAGGCGAGGAACATTAAACGCGACAACCGAACTTCCGTCTGCATTCGAAACGAGG
>DASQZS010000203.1:0-4677 GCA_035638535.1 Candidatus Acidiferrum sp. | reverse complement strand
CGGGCACGATTGATCCGCCGAAGGCGTAGGCTATGCCTTGATGTCCGAGGCAGACGCCTAGTGTGGGAATTTCAGGACTCACCTTTCTTATTACATCTAAACAGACACCGAAAAACTTGGGATCGTCCGGTCTTCCCGGTCCGGGTGATATGATTATTCTGTTCGGCTTTAACTGCTTTACTTGATCTAACGTGATTTCATCGTTTCTGTAAACGAGTGGCTCGGCTCCAAGTTTGCCGACGTATTGGGCTAGGTTGTAGACGAATGAATCGAAGTTATCTATTATCAGAACCTTCATTTCATCCACTCCTTATCCGTAACGCGCGAAGTAACGCTCGTGCTTTATGTTCTGTCTCGAACCATTCTCGACGCGGCTTTGAATCGGCTACTAGGCCCGCACCGGCCTGTATGTAGGCACGATTCTGGTTAGCCACAAGCGTGCGTATGGTGATAGCGAAGTCGGCGTTGCCATTATATGAGAAGTAGCCGACGGCACCGGCGTAAGGCCCTCTCCTAGTCGGCTCCAATTCATCAATGATTTCCATCGCTCTCTTCTTTGGTGCGCCTGACACAGTTCCAGCTGGAAAGATGCCTTTGAACGCGTCGACGGAGTCGCAGTCAGAGCGAAGTTGACCTGTCACACGCGATACGATATGTTGAACGTGACTGTATTTCTGTACGATCATAAACTCTGGCACACTTACTGTTCCGAACTGGCAGACTTTGCCAAGATCATTTCGAGCTAGGTCCACTAGCATAACATGTTCCGCGCGCTCCTTAGGGTCTTTGAGTAAAGCTGACGCTAAACGTCTGCTTTCCTTAACATTCGCACCTATCGGCCGAGTACCGGCTATAGGAAAAGTCTCCGCAGATCTGCCATCGACACGTCCCAACATTTCGGGACTCGAACCAACAATTGCTTTCTCCTTCATCTTCAGGAAATACATGTACGGGGAAGGGTTGATCTTACGTAACTTGTTGTAGAAGTTTATGAGATCTCCTTTGAATGAGAATTCGAAGCGCTTAGAAAGTACGACCTGAAAGATATCTCCGGCCTTCACGTATTCCTTTGCTTTCTCCACCATCGAGGTGAAGTCTCGTTGCTTCATGTTCACTTGTACGTCATCAGTTACGAGATCCGATGGCTCAACTGATTGAGCTAACAGCTGCTCAATGTCATGAGACCTGTTATCATCATACCAGTAGTAGTATGCTTGGTCGTTTAAGTGATCGAAGACGATTCCATCATCGAAGACTCCGAATTCCAAGTCCGGGAGCTGTAGATTATCCGGAGCTTTGCTGGGCAAAGATTCGATGTACCGAATCGCATCGTATGAGACATACCCCACGAGTCCGCCCACAAAACGAAATCCACGGTAGGACGTGTAATTGTCCACTAAGTTATTTCGGAGCATACCGAACGGGTCGTTCGTATGCATTGAGGAGCGATGCGTCCCCCCATTCTCGAGGGATTGCTCCGAATAGTTTCCGTCTTTGACCTTCAATATCTTGGACGGTGCGAATCCGATGAAAGAATACTGGGCTAGCTTTCTCGGTCCTTCAGCCGATTCGAGAATGTAGCAGTAATCGCTCTGACCGCTTATTGCTTGAAATGCTTCCAAAGGATTAGAGGTGTAACGAAACTTCTGAAGCTTTAACCTACGTTCAGTGCGTGTTACGGTTTGCTGGGCGTTTGGCCCAAAGACTATACCCCATTGCAATCATTCCTATCCAATATTTCGAAGTCGCCGTAAAGTACACCATTGTATTATTTAAATCTACAGTGTACACTAATGTACAGTGACCTGCTAAAGGCGAAATTCTACTCGCATCTGAACCTCGACCAGTTTTAGTATACTATCGATGCTCTCTAGTTCATACGTGAAGTTGTTGGTTAAGATATACACTCGGACTGGTGACGGCGGAGAAACCGGGCTAGCAGGAGGGGTCCGTGTATCCAAGGATTCGTTTCGTGTGCAGGCCTATGGCGGCGTGGACGAATTGAACTCAGTCCTAGGAATAGTTCGCTCATTTCTGGTTGATATTGAACTCGACAAACTACTTCAAGACCTTCAACGCGACCTCTTTGTTGTTGGAGCGGATCTTGCTGCACCGATTGGAGTTCGCAGCAATATTCCCAGAATTACTGCAGAGAGAGTTACTGAACTTGAAAAAGCAATCGATGGGTTGGAGGAAGAACTGCCTCGTTTGCAGGTGTTTATACTTCCGAGCGGAACCCAATCAGGGGCTCTTCTTCATTTTGCACGTACAGTCGCGCGACGAGCTGAGAGGAGTATTGTTACGCTTGGGGGCAAGGAAACTATCAATCAACAACTTGTCCCATACATGAACCGTCTATCCGATCTACTATTCGTGATGGCTCGAGTTACTAATCATCGAAACTGTGTCGACGAATTGCAGTGGCACACAAATTCAACGCCCGAAGACGAGTAAACCACGAAAACGGTTTCTGCTTACTGAAGATGTTTTATAGATACCACCGGAACCACACTCTATGTCTTTCGTCTCGGACACGGTCGCGGTTGCCCGGAACGAACTGCACCGGTTCAGACGCAGTCGCAGCTCAATCCTAATCTCACTTTTCATCATTCCCCTGTTCTTCACGTTTTCCCTCGTTGCCGGTAGCGGTGGAGCCGTGACATCATATTCACCAACAGCCAATATACCAATCGCGTTTGTTGACAACGACAACACTCTCGCTTCACTTCGTCTGCTGCAGACTCTGGCCAGCTCTAAAGATTTTCACGAAATCATTCAGAGCTACGATGAACAATCAGCTATCGCAGAGTTAGGCTCTAAGAAAATCTACGCCGTTATTGTTGTGCCCAAGGGTTTCCAGAACAATCTTGATGATGGAAACGAGGCTAGAATCATGTTGTATACTGACGACAGCGAACCTGGCATGTCTGGTCAAATTGATTCAACTCTAACCATTTATGTTCAAAGATTTAACGGCGATCTCGAGTTTCAACCAATACTCACCGATCTTCAAAAGAGTTCAACGTCTGGCGTCGAGATGCTTGAATTAGGCTGTCTCTGCGGAGCGTTCAACATTGGCTTGACGGTCGTCCTAGCCGTCGTTCAAATTTTCGCTTGCTTCTATGAAATAGCCGGAGGCATAGCACATCAACGAGAGACAGGAACGTTCGCACGCCTACTAATCACCCCGATGCAGGCCGGATCAATCATCGTTGGAATCACGATCTTTGACCTAGTGCTGAGCACTATTCGCACCTTCATAGTTCTCGGTTTATCGATGTTCGTGTATGGCGCAAGCCCAAACACGGACCTAGGCACAATTCTCATCTTGTCACTCCTCATCGCGCTCGTAACCATGGGTCTAGGATTTGCCGTTGCTGCGTTCAGAGTCGGAACGCGTGCCGTTGTTATTATGGAATTTTTCTTAGTTTTGTTCTTGTTCGCGTTCAGCGGACTCTGGGTCGACGTAGAACTACTCGTCGGCCTCACGCGGATCATGGCTTACATACTTCCATTCACATACGCCTATGACGCGCTAAAACGCACGATCCTTCTGGGCACGCCATTACTTCTCCTTACAACCGACCTTGAAGTATTGATAGGTTCAATCATTGTCTTGTTCGGCTTGTCATACTTTCTCTTCCATTACTCAAGGGAGAAGCTTGCAAGTTGACATGGTTTCTTCGGCAAGTGACAGCGGTTACTGTGAAGGAGATGAGACAGCTACGCCGTGACCCAATCTCATTACTGCTCACGATACTTTTCCCAATCATGCTCATCGGCATATTTATCGCACTCAACGCAGTATTCTCAGCGCCCAGCTACAACATTGCGGTTGGCGTCGTAGATCTGGATAATTCTCCTGCCTCGAAAGCCTTGATGGACAGGTTGGCCACATCATCCGTTGTACAGGTAACCGAGATCTACCAGAGTCAAGAACAGGCGTTCGCCGCAGTTAACAACGGGCAGGTAGTCGGATCAATCATAATACCGAAGGGATTCGGAAATGCCCTTGCGCAAGGTCAGGCATTCATCATAACCGACACCGACAATTCCAAGATTACATCCTCCGGCCTGATACTTGGCGAATTGCAGTCGCAAACTTCCGACTTGCTTCTTAAAAACACCGAGCGCGGCAATCAACTTGGAGTAAAAAATGTGGCAGTAGAAGTCATCTGGAAACCCATATCGGGACGACCTATCACAACCGGAGACCCCTACTTACCCGGCCTGCTCGGCATGATCATACTGCTAGGCGCCTTCGACGACATAGTTAACGCAATTTGCAGGGAGAGGGAACGTGGAACTTTTCCGAGACTAATCCTTACCCCAACAAGTCTGTTAGCAATCTATACTGGAAAGATGGCGGCTACAGTAGTACTCACCATCATTCGTACCGCGGTAATGCTCGTCATTCTGCGCGCTACCGGGATGATAATTCGAGGGAGCATCCCACTAGTTTTTCTAACAACCGCGCTAATCGGCACCTTCACTCTGGCGACAGGTTTGGTCATATCGTCTAGAATCAGAAGTTCAGCCACACTCACGTTCCTGGAGATAGCGATGACGTTCCCTCTACTCTACCTGGCCGGGGTTTGGTCAGCACCTCTCATGCTCGATCCTACAGGCAAATTGATTTCGTTAAGTCTTCCATGGACGTATGGTAATGACGCGCTT
>DASQZS010000202.1:0-3764 GCA_035638535.1 Candidatus Acidiferrum sp. | reverse complement strand
ACGGTAGGCACGTGTTCCAGCATCATTCTCTTCAGAAAAGCCTCAGCCTGTGGATGAAGCACCATGACCAATCCTCTCCATAAGTACCACCCGATCTATCTAGACTTATAATTCAGGTTTAGGTCGCTTCGGAATATTTTAGAAGCTCAGGCTCCTCAGCTTCGCACATGAGGTTAACTGGTAAAGTTGCGATTGTAACGGGCGCGTCACGCGGAATCGGGAAAGCGATCGCATTGCAATTCGCAGCCGAAGGAGCAACCGTCGTAGTCAACTATACCCAATCTGAACAAAAAGCCGCAACGGTAGTTGATGAAATAAAAAAGCAAGGCGGTAAAGCAATACACGTCAAGGGCGATGTTTCAAATCCTGCTGACGTAAAAAATCTCATCCAGACCACCATCAAGGCTTTTGGAAGAGTAGACATCCTCGTAAATAACGCAGGCGTACTCATCCCGGAAGAGTTCCCTGAATCTCACGAAACAACCTGGGACAGAACAATAGACGTGAACCTGAAGGGCGCTTATCTGTGCTGCAAAGAAGTCGTTCCTATAATGTTGAAGCAGAAGAAAGGCAAGATCATCAATATCTCCTCGAATTCTGGACTGTACCACCCATCAGCGATGCACTACGTGGAATACGTCACCTCAAAGGCAGGTATGAACGGTTTAACGAAAGCACTAGCGTTGAGGCTTGGTCCCTACATCACAGTGAATGCGATCTGCCCCGGCTACATTAAAACTGAAATGGTGGAACACGAAGACCAAGAAACAGAAAGAAGACTCCTTGAAGAAACCGCTGCCAAAAGATTCGGCAAACCCGAAGAAGTCGCCAGCGCAGCACTCTTCCTTGCCTCCGAAGAAGCAGAATTCATAACTGGAGAACTTCTCATAGTCGCCGGCGGAAGAGGGATGCATTGACCGCAAAACTACCGGGAATCAAGCGACCAATGAAGCCTTTTCAGTTTTCAATATCAAGATCAATCAATGCTCCAATCTCATACGTGTTCGACTGGTGTACTGACTTCCGGGAAGACGACCACAGACTAAGTGGACAGAAACGACGAATCGCGATCTTAGAGCGAACCGAACAACGCTTTATCATGTCAGTCAAATCCCGACACGGCTCTAAAATAGTCTCGGCCGCGAGAATCGTTTCGTTAGCTCCTCCGAACGCGTGGCACTTGGATTGGATCGGAGATGAGAACGACGAAACTGGTGACTATAGACTAACGCGACTCAGCGCACGAAAAACCCGACTCAATGCAACATTCAAAGTTAGACCTAAAACGTCAAACGCTTCAAAGAGAGAGCAGACGGTTAAGAGCGTTAATTTGGCGTGGGATCATTACATAAGCGCCCTGGAGAGAGATTACAAAACCAGATAGTGGCACGAGCAGAACGGTCGGATTACATTCATCATGCAATCCGCATCATCTCCAATAATCAAGAAAGTGCCTTACTCCTCTCCACTCTCCGTTCTGGAAAGTCTGAAGCGTCAACCGTATTGTTTCTTGCTTGAAAGTAGTTTGGAGGATCCTGAAAGAGGAAGGTTTTCTTTTATCGGATCTAACCCGTTCCTTACCATCAAAAACCTGAACAATCGTGTTGAAGTGAGGGGCGATGAGTCCTATGAAACCGATCTCAATCCCTTCGAGGTCGTAAAACGCTACCTGAACAGATTTTCATTTCAATTTGAATGCGATCTTCCATTTATCGGCGGAACCGTAGGCTATTTTGGATACGATCTACGAAGGCTCATTGAGAAATTACCGAGTCGAAATTCAAACGATCTCAAGACGCCTGACCTAGTCTTAAATTTCTATGATTCAGCTATCATATTCGATCATATGCAGAAGCAATGTATGATTTCGATAATCCCTGGATTACGAATGAAAACGGATGGACCCGATTTCGAGCAAACTTTGGCAAATATACGTAATAACGATAATTCGCCAATACCAGAACAAGAAGAAGATGCTCAGTTACACTCGCCCTTCACAAAGAAATCCTATGCTGCTACTGTTCGCAAAATTAAGCGCTACATATCCGCAGGCGACATTTTTCAAGTCAACCTGTCGCAAAGATTCGAAACCCCACTCAAAATCGAACCTCTACAGCTCTACGCCCGATTGCGAAGAATCAACCCCGCACCATTCTCAGCCTATATGGACTTGGGTGAATTTCAGATCATCTCATCGTCACCCGAAAGATTTCTGAAAATTAGTAAGGGAACGGTCGAGACAAGGCCTATCAAAGGAACGAGACGACGAGGCCGCAATCCGCAGGAAGACGCTTCTCTAGCCAATGAATTGGCTACAAGCGAAAAAGATCGAGCGGAAAACTTGATGATTGTTGATTTACTGCGAAATGATTTGGGGAAAGTATGTGAGTTTGGGTCCATAGAGGTTCAAGCTCTGTGCGAACTTGAAACCCATCCAAGCGTTTTCCACCTCGTGTCGACAGTCACCGGCAAAATCAAGAGTGGCGTACAGTGTATTGATGTGCTGAAAGCCTGCTTCCCAGGCGGTTCAATTACGGGTGCGCCCAAAATTCGTGCGATGGAAATAATTGATGAGCTTGAACCAAAGAGTCGAGGTGTGTACACGGGAAGTATATGTTACATTGGATTCAACGGAGACATGGATAGCAACATAGTCATTCGAACAATCATCCTGAAAGATGGGAAAGCCTACTTCCACGTTGGCGGTGGTATAGTGGCCGACTCCGATCCGGATTCAGAATATGCTGAAACCATGGATAAAGCTAGAGCATTGATACAAGCTCTAACTGGCAATATCCGAACTTGATCCTGCACACATTGCGTATGAGGACGATACAAATGAAAGGAAGGACTCGAGACTTCGTATACGTCAATGGGCAATTGTTGCCGCCTTCAAAAGCTAGAATATCTCCACTCGATTACGGATACCTCTACGGATATGCCGTCTTCGAAACGATGCGTGCATATGGTGGAAGTATCTTTCGCCTCAAGAGTCATCTAGACCGGTTGATGAAGTCGGCTGAGAAGATCGGCATCAAGAGTCCGAATGCGCAAGAGCTTGCGAACGCCGTACACCTTACGCTCAGAAAGAACAACCACAGAGATGCCTACGCACGATTGACATTATCTGCTGGCGAAGGAACAGTCGGCTTGAATCCGAGTAGCTGCACTAAACCCGTCGTGTCAGTTCATACGAAAGAATTCAAAGGCTATCCTTCTAAGAAATATCATGCTGGATTCACTGCTGTCACTACTTCTATAACGACCAACCCGGCATCAATGACTAGTAACCTTAAATCAAGCAGCTTTCTCGATAGACTCACCGTTAGAGCTGAAGCGAGCAAAGCCGATGTCGACGAAGCTATTATGATGACTCCAGACGGCCGCATAGCAGAAGGCAGCGTAAGCAATATTTTCATCTTTCTCGAGAACGAGTTGCGCACCCCCAATTTAGAGACCGGAATTTTATCGGGCGTAACACGCAACGTAGTTCTTGAATTGGCTGAAAAACTTGGAGTTAGCGTTCGCGAATGTGGATTCACTCTCAAAGAACTTTGTTCTGCAGATGAAGCTTTCATGACAAATTCGTTGATTGAGGTAATGCCGTTGACCGAGGTAAATGGTATCACGATCTCGTCAGGCTCGACAGGAAGAGCTACGCGGATGTTCATGGATGCGTATTCGAGCCTGGTTCACCTCGAGATGTCCGGACGCAACTAAGCTCTATGTTCTTCAAGGAGTTATCCCGATTTGCGAAAGCATAT
>DASQZS010000201.1:0-3781 GCA_035638535.1 Candidatus Acidiferrum sp. | reverse complement strand
CAAAACAAAAACGATTGTAAGTTTTAGCAAACTTGGTAATTTAGAGGACAGCAAGCAAATTGATGATCGCGTAAAAGAATTCGTTAATCGCGGTGAAAGTCTCTATCAAGTAAACAACGAAATGCTAAGTGAGCTTGATGTCGACCTTGTAGTAACTCAGGATCTATGTGGGTTATGCGCTGTATCAAGCGCAGACGTCGAGGACGCTATATCTCGAATGAAAAAGCGGCCGGAAGTCTATTCGATGGGTCCGCCCAAAACTCTTGAGGACATCTTAGAGCTCGCAAGGAAAATTGGTAGTTTGGTTAACGCTGACATGGAAGCGGAGCGTCTGACTTCAGCCATGGAGAAGAGAATAGAGCGAGTTCGACGTCTAGCCGCTGACGCGATTACTACGCCTAACGTGGCTTGTGTCGAATGGCTTGAACCCTTCGAGATTTCACCGAGTTGGGTTCCAGAAATGCTAGAGTATTGTCATTCTGTCCTTCGGCCCACTAGATCGGAGATAACGCGCTATCCTGATGCTTGGTCTTACTTGATCGAATCCAAACCGGATGTTTTGGTTATTTCTCCTTGCAGTTTCAAAATCGAACAGACTCGAAAGGAGTTGAACAAATTGTTAAGTAAAGTCGATTGGCGTCGAATATCCGCCGTTCAGAACAAACGAGCCTATTTCGTGGACAGCGACTATTACAATCGTGCGGGACTCAGACTTGTGGATGGATTAGAAATAACTGCCACGCTGGTGCATCCACATATCTTCAAGAGATTATATGAATTACCGAAGAACGCAGTCGAAAGGATCAGCTAGTCACGAGAGCTACTCATGATTGATCTGAACGTGTGAAATTAGATTGGGTAAGCTCCGCACGTTCTACAAAAGTTGATCTCGCTAGCAACGTGCCCCCCGCATCCTGGGCAAGGCTTCGGCCCTTCTCCATGGTCTCGCGGCGACCCGTATTCATTCTTGTAAATTCGGAAATAGAATAATTGCTCTTTGTCTCGAATATGAACTCCGTCGCCTTCGAGAATCGCCTTTCTATCGCTCACGAAATCAACATCTGTAATGTTCTTTTCTAAGTATTGCGAAAATGTCGATGTTCCGGAGCCCTGTTCGATAGGTACCTTTGTCCTCCAAATGATTTCTTGGGGCAGAATTCCTTCAAAGGCTTTTCTTAAAATCCATTTCCCATATGTTTGGTTCCGTTCTTCACGAATCTTCAACTCTACTGGAATTTGCATAGCAAACTCTTTGAAATCCGAGTCGTCGAGAAATGGGAGTCTTGCGCCCATGCTAAGATCCTCAGCTAATGGCTTGGAAGCAAAGCGCATTATTCTCCACATACTCTTCAGGTTTCTTTCAAGTGCATCACGAGGTAGGTTGAAGAAAAAACTGTATCCTGCGAAAAGTTCATCCGCAGAGTCTCCCGTCATCACATCTCTGAATCCTAATCGGTTAGCAGCCCTCAAGCCGATTATAATTGATGCATCGTTACGAACTTCCATCGGATCAAATGACTTCATGATACGAACTATATCTGCGACCGCTCCTTTTACATCCTCTTCACCAACTTTCACGATTATGTGATTCATTCCGAAGTCTTGCGCGATAAGTTTTGCATAAGGGACGTCCGGGGCATCATGAAATGAAACCGTCACCCCAGTCAACTGAGTATACGAACTGGCTACGGCAGCTATCACAGAAGTGTCCAAGCCGCCCGAGAATAAAATGCATCCCGCCAGATTTTTCTTAACAGAAATGTCGAGAAGTTCTCTCAGTTTTACTGAGCTCGCTTCCACCTCTGTCATCAGCGGTCACTTAAGTTCTGTAATTTCCTTTAATGATAGTTTGGTTACCGGCTTTATGATGCTTCACGACGGTGATAAGCATGAAGAGTAAGCAAACCAAAGTCAGACTTAGAGGCGATGACTCGTTAGTTAGGTCAAGTATCCTTTGCAGGGCTTTGTACGAGCGAGATACTATCATAGTTGCCAAGGAGCTACTTGGGAAATTCGTGGTTAGAGTAGTTGGGCGAAATCGACTTGTCGGTCGAATAGTTGAGGTAGAGGCCTATCGAGGATTTGATGATCCGGCCAGTCATGCCTTTCACGGAATAACTCCGAGGACAGCTCCGATGTTTGGAGAGCCAGGTCATGCGTATGTATACTTCACTTATGGAAATCACTACTGTTTCAATGTGACAACGGAACGGACAGGTGTTGCTGGTGCGGTGCTGATTCGAGCCCTTGAACCTGTGGAAGGGGTGAACGTCATGAAACGTTTTCGCCCCCACGTTTCGACGTTGGACATAACGAACGGTCCGGGCAAGTTGACGAAAGCGCTTTGTATCGATAAATCTCTGAACAAGATCGATTTGACCAAACGTGGACGGCTATTCTTGAGAGGTAACAACTCGGAACGTGTTGAGGTAGCCTGTTCCGTCCGAATCGGTATTACGGCGGGAACCGACCGATTATGGAGATTCTTCGTTAACGGTAATCCATACGTTTCGAGGTTTAATCGCAGGCTAAGTCGGACTTAATTTAGATCCTTTAGATCCATACTCTGGAATTGTTCCGGGGACATGTCTTTCACTATGGCTTCTTCTTTCTTGCGAGAGAAACCGACATACACTCCCCTGGTAACGTGTGCTATGTTCATCATTAGGTGAGTACCCATGACCATATCGGCCGGTCCATTATCTGTCACGTGAGCCATGTTCGCTACAACCGTCTTCCATTTATTCGATGCGATTGATTTCGCCATCAAGAGCGCATCACTGGCTGGGTCGGGTATATCGCGCATGCGGCTGTTCCACCGTGGGATGGAGACGTTGGTCACGCCGTCAGTTGCCATAACTACAATGGGGGCGTAGCCTCTCGCTTCTTCTGTGCGTGCCACTCTTACCGCCCGCATTATGCCTGCCGCTAAAGGTGTGAAGTCACTTAGGCCTACGTTCGCAAGCTTCTGCATGATCAAATTGAAGTTAGTTGTTGGATGTTGTAACACGTGCGCCTCTTCACCCTTGAATACGATCAATCCAACGCGGTCCCGCATTCGAGTCGCGCTTTTCTTAACCGCCCGAATGGCGTCGCGGACTTTGCTGAGGGAATCTATCATTGATTCGCTTGAATCCAAAACCAGAATCATTGATGCTTTGATTCGGCCTTCTCTAATGTTGGTGCGTAGATCTTCCCTTCGAATCTGAAAAGGTAGTCCTCTGCGTGCGGCTAATCTTATTGATGTTGCTATTGCGATGTCACGGTTTGTTTCGTCAGAGAAGCTCTTGTATGAAACTGGTCTGCCTCGTCCAATCAAACCTTTTCTCCTTCCCAACAATCGCGCTTGGGCTATGATTTTGTCGAGTTCAAATCTTGCTCCTGTAGATTCCATTGGTGCCTGTTCGATAAGTTGTTCTCCTTCGGTAATTTTTTTCCCCAAAATCTTTCGAGCACTAGGCCATGCCAGTATGGAAGTTGTAGCCGCAATTTTCTCGGCTCTGGTTCCCTGTGGTTTCCTATTGTTCGAGTATGGGGAGAAGCCTCCGTTCTTATTTCTACGGAGGATCGACATAAGAAAAACGAAGAGAAGCACGAGACTCATCAGCGCTATGAAAACCCAAAACTGTAGTATGAGGTATAAGTACACGAGTCCACCTAAGAGAAACATATATCCAATTATCCTCAGCTTCCCGAATCTTCTTTGTTTGTCTTGGGCTGTGTTCGTGGCGTCTGGTGGTTGCGCATGTCGTAATCTTTGCAGGAAACTCTTCTTCTGTTG
>DASQZS010000200.1:0-7682 GCA_035638535.1 Candidatus Acidiferrum sp. | reverse complement strand
ACCCTCCTAATCCTAGCCGTCAGATTATGATTTGCTAAATCGAGGAGCAGTTCCTGAAATTTTTCCTTCATCTCCCCACTTGACACTATGAAAGTGGGTAAGCCAGTCACGTCAACGTACGCATCAATTACAACGAAACGAAATTCGAGCATACTCCTGATTGAACCGAAATCCAACGAAAATGGTACCGGTGACCATTGTGAATGATTAACGTTTGGCGCAGGTTCAGGAGGAGCCACGCCGATTTCCTTCTATTTCTGAGCGGCTTAAGCCAAATGTGATTTAAACGTATTCTCTCTACTCAATTTCTTCGTCGATAATATGATATAGTCGATTTGCTTCATGAAAAATAGATCTCTCCGTTGTTGATACAAAACAATTATTCACTCAGAATATTCAATCCATCCGACTTAGACGCAGTCGTCAACATTAATCGAATTTGTCTGCCAGAAAATTACGCGCCCTACTTCTTTCTAGACACCTATCATACGCTGCCCGAAGCGTTCGTAGTGGCTGAATCACAAGCACAGATAGTAGGTTACATAATGTGTAGGATAGAGCATGGATTCTCGGATATGAAAAAACTTCACTTTGCGAAAAAAGGGCATATTATTTCAGTCGCGGTAATGCCAGATTTTCGAAGAATAGGAGTGGGCCACTCTCTCGTTCAACGAATACTCTCCTCACTTGCATCTATGCAGGCAGACGAATGCTACCTCGAAGTGAGAGTATCGAATAATGCCGCTATAGAGCTTTACAGACGGATTGGATTTGACATAGCTCGAACCATTCCTCGCTACTATTATGACGGATCGGATGCTTATGTTATGGTCAGGTCGATTAACTGAAATCCCAATATGAGAGATGTTTAACCACACCTAGAAGGCTGATGGCTCCCAGCCCGTAGTAGAGCACCGTAATGGGATTGATGAGTTTGACCTCTTCGAAGCCGATCGGTAAGCGTTATTTCCAGCGACAGATGTACCCACTATGGGTATGAGACATGGCTCAAGTATGTGCAGTATGCGGCGCAAGCAATCGAGTGGAAGCGAATTATTGCCTCAAGTGCGGTAACTCTTTGATTCCGCGTCAGTCACCATGGACTACTCCTCTAGTAATTCCTTCACGCATATACCATCCGGCTCTACCAAGCAGTTTTTGCTGTTCACAGTGCGCTGCCCCAATATGCCCTTCCTGTATGCGTAGTAATTGGCTAAACATATGCTGTCCGAAGTGCTCCCGACGACTTCGTGTTTCGTGGGAACTGAAATTACCTCCGCGCGTCATCCGGCCCGAGTGTATTACGTTTCCAGGCCCTATTCAATTCAAGGTTTAGATAAAGGGCGATCAAACCAACGAGGACCGTCGGCAAGTACACGACGGTTACCTCGAAATCGAATGCTAAGAAGGGCATGCCTAGCAAGCGGCTTACAAGAATAAGCAGGGCAACGATTACCATCACTAGACACGAATATGTCCACGTTCTTCGATCGTCTGTTAGGCTCGTCAATTGTTTCCTCGTTAAACGGCCGCTTCTTGACGTTCCCCTTCCAGGAGTGTCTTCAGCGGAATATTCATGCTCGTTCCGTCAGGTAATGATCTCCTAATGCTTATCGGCAGTACACCTTCCTGCAGCTCAAGTTCCCCAATCTGGATCGGCGACATCGTAGACTCTGATAAATCGAGCAGAACGGGAGCGCCCATCGATATTTGGAGTGCTCTGGCCCCAACGATCCTAGCGCGTTCAAAGCGGGTTAGCTTTTTAGGACCGATAAGGGTCAGGGAACTTCTCTTAGAACTCGCCTTCTCCTTCTTCTTTTGCACCATCTTCTGACCCCCTCGGAGGCCCTCCCCCCGCTCCTTCCTTCGACTTCGACGCTGCGATAATATCGTCGATTTTGAGAATCATTCCTGCGGCTTCACCTGCAGATTTCAACGCTTGCACTTTGACGATTAGAGGCTCATAAACCTCAAGTTTTGAAACATCTGTAACTTTAGCGTTGATCGGGTCTATGCCCACATTGCGTTGTTTGTTATGGTGTTTCGATCGTAAGTCCATAATGGAGTTAACCGAATCCATTCCAGCATTCTCGGCTAGAGTCATAGGAATGATTTCGAGAGCTTCAGCGTAGGCTTGTGCGGCAAGCTGGTCTTTACCTGATAACTTTTGGCTGTATATTCTCAAAAGTCTAGATAATTCTGCTTCAGTTGCTCCGCCACCGACGACTATTCGTGGATCGACGACCACATCACGCACAACGCATAGAGCGTCATGCAATGCTCGCTCTGCCTCATCGACGACTCGTTCTGTGCCACCTCTAACAAGGATGCTCACAGCTTTCGGATTCTTACATCCTTCGACGAACGTCATCTTATCGTCGGAGACTTTCCGTTCTTCAACTAATTTCGCTTCGCCTAGGTCGTTCTTGGTTAGGTCGTCAAGATTAGTAACAATCTTTCCGCCTGTTGCTTTCGCCAGTTTCTCCATGTCAGACTGCTTCACTCGACGAACGGCGAGAATATTTCGTCTGGCCAGGAAATGCTGAGCAACGTCATCGATGCCCTTCTCGCAGACAACGACGTTTGCTCCGGTTGTCGCTATTTTTTCAACCATGTCTTTCAGAATTTTCTCTTCTTCATCCAAGAAGCTCTTCATCTGATCTGGGTTCTCGATGTTTAGTTTAGCATCGAACTCAGTCTTCTCGACTTCCAACGGACAATTCAAGATCGCAACTTTAGCGTTCTTAACGTGCTTCGGCATTCCAGGGTGAACGACTTCTTTGTCCAATAAGATCCCTTGAATTAACGTTGTATCCGTCAGTGATCCGCCAGGTTTCTTTTCGACCTTGATGTCGTCAATATCAACTCGATACTGGGAACCGCTTTTTTCGGCTACTTCTAGTACCGCTTTCACGGCGATATCCGCAACGTGAACTTTGTGTTCTGCCAAGATCTTGCTTGCAAGCGCGATCTTCGCAATTTTACCTAACATGTTCTTGTCCGCGGGGTTCACCTTGATAGCAAGTTTCTCTAGATATCCGAGTGCTTTTTCGCCCGCTGCGGAATATCCGTCAACAATCAAGGTGGGGTGAATATCTCTGCCAATTAATTCCAAAGCCTTCTTCAGTAGTTCGCCGGCAAGCACGACTGCGGTCGTAGTTCCATCTCCGACTTCATCATCTTGAGTTTTGGCTACTTCGACCATCATCTTTGCTGCTGGATGTTGAACGTCCATCTCGTCAAGAATGGTTGCGCCGTCGTTACTTATCGTTACGTCACCGAACCCATCGACTAACATTTTGTCCATCCCTCGTGGGCCCATCGATGACCGGACTGACTCCGCGATAACAAGAGCTGCTTCTATGTTTCCTCGTTGCCCTTCTCGACCTTGTGTTCTAGAAGTGCCCTCTCTAAGAATAATGGCCGTTTGTCCACCAATTTTCGCTGTCGTTCTCAAAGCCTCCGCTAACATAAATCTGGACGCACAACACAAAAGACCGGATATAAGTGTTGAGGTATTCATCATTAGTGGGCAAAACACGCACGATACCTCATCTAGGGAGATTTGGGAACCGGTCGAATGCCTAGTGCGTGATGACGATCCCAGAAATGCTTATTCATCAAGTCAGAGTCTCAGTTGGATTGTTCCGTGAGACGATCGTTTTGCGTGACCTAATTCGAATAAATCAGCCGCTTATTGGGAAAGAAGAGATCGATGCTGCCACAGAAGTTCTGAAGAGTGGGATTCTTACCGAAAAGAGCGGCATGGGCCCCCGCACGTTAGAGTTTGAGAAAGAATTTGCACATTACGTCGGCGCGAGGCATGCGGTCGCGATGTCCAGCGGTACCGCTGCTCTACACGCGGCCCTTTCAATTACGGGGGTTAAACAAGGTGACGAAGTGATAGTTCCATCATTCACCTTCCACTCTACAGCCGAGGTGGTTTTACTCTGTGGAGCCGAACCAGTATTCGCCGATATTGACCCGGACACTTACACGATTACTGCCGACACAATCGAGAGTGTATTGACGAGGAATACGAAAGCGATCATGCCCGTGCATTTGTATGGCCTTCCAGCAGATCTTGATCCAATAAAGAAGCTCGCAAGGGAACGAGGTGTAGTTCTGATCGAAGATGCGGCACAGGCTCACGGGGCTGAATATAACAATGCCAAAATCGGCTCCATCGGTGACATGACCTGTTTCAGTTTCTACGCTGGAAAGAACATGACAACTGGCGAAGGCGGAATGGTCACGACGAATGATGATGATCATTCTGAGAAGCTGCAGATGATAAGAACCCATGGAGAACAGAGACCATATTGGCCGACGGTACTCGGCCATAACTATAGAATGAGCGAATTGGTCTCAGCGATTGGACTTGCCCAATTACGAAAGCTTCCTTCGTTTGTGGAAAAGAGGAGGCAGAACGCTCACTTCATGTCTGAGCAAATTGGGGTGCTAGGAAAGGTTATTCCGCCAAAGGAGCCGCCGGGGCGTAAACATGCATGGTACCTCTACACGCTTCGACTTCGCGGCGCCAACGCTGGAAAGAGGAATAAAGTTGTAGAGAAACTTCGATCCAAGAACATTGAAGCCGCCGTCTACTATGAATCGCCACTTCACCTGTTGCCAATCTACCGTAACAGATCTACTTCTAGACGACCGTTGCCGGAGACTGAGAAAGCATGCCGTCAGGTCTTCTCCTTGCCAGTTCACCCGAACCTGGATGATTCAGAGCGGGAATACATTGTCGACACTCTGAAACGAGTATTGACTTAAGTCAATCGTCTGAATTGAACTCTTCACGTGCATTAAGTGATTAGACTTTGAGTGACAATGTATCTGAAGGATCTGAGTCAAAGCCTGCGAATGATGTGTCGCGTCATTTGATAAGGTTAATTGCTGAACGCGATGGTGAGGCAGAGGGAGAACTAGTCCGCTTTCATAGCCCTGTTACGGTCGATAGCCTTGCGAAGGCATTGCCCTTCGAGGGAAGAGCCGCCAAGTGGAAAGAGGAGGTTTATTTTGAAACACCCGTAAAGGTTGGTTCAGAAAAGGCAAAAGCGAAAGTCGAGGTGGGAACGATCGCTTATTGGCCGATGAGTTCCGCTCTTTGTATCTTCTACGGTCCAACGGAACCATATAGTCCAGTTAACGTTGTCGGAATGATACAATCGAACCTTGAACTGTTTCGGACCATTAAAAGTGGAACGAAGATAAGGGTGGAAAAGAGATAGGGCTGGCTACGCAGCAGCGAGCCGATAGATCTTAATCCGCGTGTTACCGCCAGCCGATTTGACTAGTCTGCGTCTCTCAAGTTCCTCGAGGATGTCTCGTGCGACGCTAAGCCGGACGTTGAATTGAGAGGCGATAGAGTAAGGAGTGAGTGCTCCAATCTTTGAGAGCTCTCCCATGAACTTCGCGTCCTCAAAATTAGGGAGATTGATTCCACTCGTTTTCTTCTCCGCAACAGTCTTTCCCTTAGCCTTACCCTTTGGAGGTTCTTGTTTCTTAGCAGCGCCTGTGTCAGATTGCGTCTGCTGCTTCTCCATCTGAGCTAAGCTTTTCTTTTTAGCGCCACCCAATAGAAATCACTTCTTAGGCGCTAGAATACATGGTGCATAAAAATCTTGGTTTTGTCATTTCTGCCCAGTGGTCATGGAGCGTATTTCACGCGCAGACTTGCTTGGATCAGGTGACGAGTAGATACTTCTTCCTACGATTATGTAGTTCGCTCCCGCCTCGATTGCGCGTCTTCCATCTCCGCCCTGAACACCAACCCCTGGACTGTATATCTGGATTCTACCACCAACGATCTCTCGAACGCGTGATATTACATTCAGATTCCTAGCGCCGACAACGACTCCATGGGCCTTCCATCGAAGGGATAATTCGGCAAATTGTTCGAAAATTGGAGTTTTCGCGTCACCGGCCATAAGTGAGTAGAAATTTTCTGAACCGGGATTGCTCATGTGGACAAGCAAGATGATCGATTTTTCAGCATTATTCATGATTTCGAAGACAGAATCGAGTCCTTCTTCCCATCCGACGATAGGGCTAGCGATTATGGCATCGAAACCACATTCCATATACGCTCGGGTCATTGACGCGTTCGTATGCGCCACGTCATTTAGTTTGGCATCCATGATCGTAGGCAGCGAGAGTGAATGCGCGAACTCTACGATCTGGTCTACTCCATCAGTAAGGCCCAGTGCCAAAACGAGCTGACGATTAATCTTCACCGCACAAATTTGATCACCGACTTCGCCGAGCAACTTTTCGCTTCGCTTTATGAGAGCAGAATGATCTCTATCCTCAATATCTAACGCGAGAACAGTTCGAGTTCGATTCAGCTCTGATGCTCTGCGTACCATTTCCCCGAAAGGCACTTTCTGCCCCATGGCTTCACCATCTAAAAGACAGTGAGATTAATGCTAATCGTGTTCGCTAATCTTCTTTGGAAAAATTGGCATATCATGGACGTTAATGATTTTGGCATAGAAACACTTGGCATCACTTGTGTTGCTCACATATTCGAGCTTCTCACCGATTGGTTTAATCGCGATATATTTGACGAACCCCTGATCGTGCTGAGGAGGCTCATCCAAGGAGACGTAAAAGAACACGGGTAACGCGTCTGCTTCATAGTAGTGTTCGAATGGGATACAGGTGCCCAAAATATGGCGTTTATTGCGCGTGAAGTGCCACAATGGGAAGAGAGTTCCCTCTCTCAACGAAAGAGGCAAAAGAATTCTGGCTATAGATTTGACATCTTGAACTTCGGCGAGCATCGGGGGTGGGATATCTGGGAATCTTCCATCCAAACTTTCTGAGAAGGCAGATGGGATACTCTTCAGTTCAATAAATGAACCATATCGGTATCGAGTATCACCAGCTTCATCAGAGAACATCCACTCTTCGCCCTTTGGTGAATCGCTCCTATATGCCAGAAATGCTTTGGGAGGAGTTTCAGACTCAGTATAGGCGAGTATTGGAAGGTCTCCGTCCCAATACATGTAGGCAGTGAAAAGGCCTAGAACATGTCCGCCTTTATGTTTGAAGTACCACAGAATCTGTGAACCCTCAGTTAATGCTAGGGCAAGCCTCGCAAAGCTCAGCATATCCTTGACGTGCACAGGAATTGGAGGCTTCACCGATTCCATCGATAACACCGTTCGTTGCACAGATAGAGACGGATTATAATTAGCTTTCCGAGCTCGCTATCCGTTTGAAGTATCTAACGAAAGAGGTCTTCTCCAGGAGGACGAATAAGTTGTCGCGCCGAACCTTCTCCAATTGCGTACTCAATTCCCCTAATGAGGGCCACTGGAGTTCCGTCACTCTTTTTCATTACTAATTCAGCGGCGGAGGCCAGCTCATCGGCGATTGCGATTTGCGTTACGTTCAGCGTCCTGCCAAACATGTCCCCTGATCCTCTGTAATCGATTAGTGGCCGGAGACCGTCAACCCCGATTGCAACGTTTACTTGTCCTATTCGCCAAGCACGGCCGAAGGTGTCAGCGATAATTACTCCTATGTTTGAACCGGTCAACTCCCGGATTCTCTCTCGAATTTTGTGCGCGGATTCGTCAGGATTGATCGGCAGAGTAATTACGCAATCCTCGTCTTCGACGTTTGATCTATCTACTCCAGCGTTTGCACATACGAATCCGTGACGT
>DASQZS010000199.1:0-7083 GCA_035638535.1 Candidatus Acidiferrum sp. | reverse complement strand
ATTTGATCCCCACGTGTTAGATCCCCAAGTATTTGATCCCCAACTGTGATGTGATGAAGTGGACGCAGTGACCGAACTAGTAACAACAATCGTCGTGCTGACCATTGAAGGAGATGTTGTCGTAGTTATGGTGTTTGTGTTCGACGGAGTTGAAGATGAGATCGTTGTGAAAGTTGAAGATGTACTCAGCGCTGTTGTCTGAGAGAATGATGTATTCACCGTCGTACTGTCGGTATCAGTAACGGACAGACTTGGAGTCACTTGCATGGTAGAGCTTGTACTTGCAGTGGACATTGACGTGGTTGTTGAGATGATCGGAGTCAAAGAGCTCATCATGGTTTCAGAACTCTCGGTTTGAGAGGTTTGAGCAGATGTGATAGTAGACCCGGTGTCCGTGGGCATTGCTACGGAAGTTGTGGCACTAGGTTGAGACATAGTTGCGAGAGAGTTCGTGTCACTTGGCATAGCTGACGATGTAACCATGTTTGTGTCGCTTGGAAAGATAACAGAGGTGGCGGAGATCATAGTGGAGTTATCCATTTGAAGAATTCTAGAGGCGCTCGCAGTTGGTCCGCTTGTGACCAGGCCTGCAACAGCCAGCACGAGAATTACTATCAAAGTAACTCGCTTGTTCGTCATATTAGTGGCACCACTCCTTCCATACTATGAATGTCGTCTTGGTCACTACCTACACTTAACTATGTTGTGTAGTTGGTATAGATGAATCAATCATCCTCAACATTATTAATTGTGCAGATGGAACAATTTTATGATTTGTTTCATTCACTTTGGCAGTTCTTATCCATATCAGATTCAAGCCATATTTCCGGCAATTTCAGTTCGTTTCGCTCCACCGTATATCGACGGTGTCGGTTGCTGAGCAGGCAACTAGTCGTAGGGAGAGGCACATCAATGGGAATGAAATTCAGTGATTGCGAAGCCGAAAGGACCTGACGCCAGTCCGATAGCGCCGGTCGTGATCTGGGTGAAATCATAGCGTATCCGTAATTTGACGCAACATTTATTGAGACTCATTCATGCACATTATCCCCTGAGAGAAATGAAAAAAGTCTCGTATCCAGTTTTGTTTGTAATGATCGCTATTACTGCACTGCTGCTGAGTACGGGATTAGTATTTGCGCATACTCAGAACGTTAGAAATTCTCAACCGACGCAGTATGGCGGAAGTGGCTATGTGTATGGGCAAGTGTTAGGGTTTGATCAGTACAATTACTTAGTTCCGATTTCCTGGGCCAAGGTTATTGCTACGAACGGCGTCTCCGTGTTTGCGTCAGCCACCGGCGGTGATGGTAGCTATGGTATGTATCTACCGGCTGGCTATTACAATGTAACTGCGGTAGAGCCGGGCTTTGTGCCGCATACGATCTTTGTCGCTGTATCCGACGGTTCGTCAAGTTCAATAAACTTCTATCTCGAGCAATCGCATATACCTGTTCCAGAATTCCAACCTCAAATGATTTTGATAGTAATGGTGGTCGCATTGACAGCCACCTTGCTAGCCAAAAGAGCGAGAAAGCGAAACAGATAGACCCGTATACGACACACACCGCTGCTGAAAATCATCAATCTATAGTCAGGCTGAGGGAAAGGCCGATGAAACCTGATTTAGGTATATACTACGATATGCTTGACTCGATCGCCACAAAGCCACCCTCACTCTCATTTCTAGCCAAATCATGGCCAGACGTGGAAACATGGCGGAACCTAGCTCGTTCTAGGGTCTTTGAGTTGCTCGCATTCAATCCACCGAGTATTCCACTGAATCCTGTCGTCCACTCTAAAAGTGAAGATAATGGACTTGTCACTGAAGAAATTTCCTACGCAATGCCGTATGGTCCGCGAGCTTACGGTTTTTTCCTTTATCCGAAGTCACGAAGTGGAAAATTGCCTGCTCTGGTTGCTCTTCATGATCATGGCGGGTTCTTCTATTTTGGAAAAGAAAAGATCGCGACGACAATCAATGATGAATTGAAGATTCTAAGCGACTTCAAACGTCAATATTATGGCGGTAGAAGTTGGGCTACAGAAATTGCTCGGCGCGGATTCGCTGTGTTGGCTATGGATGTATTCATGTGGGGTAGTCGAAAGATACCCTTAGAGAGCGTAAACGAAGATTTTCAGAAACCGTTCAAAAACGTTGAACCAAATTCCGAGGAGTACATACGAAAATATAACGAGTTTTGGGAAATTAACGAGTGCCCCCTCGTGGCTGATAGCATCTTGGAGGCGGGAACAACCTGGCCTGGGATCTTCGCATATGAAGACAGACGTAGCGTGGATTACTTGATAACGCGATCAGAAGTGGACTCCAACAGAATAGGGTGCGGTGGACTTTCAGGAGGGGGGTTACGAGCCGTTTTCTTAGCGGGTTTGGATCAACGTATTAAATGCGGAGTCTGCGTAGGGTTCATGAGCACTATTCGTGGTGTACTTAAGAACCACATAAAATGTCCACCAGGACATGGACTACTAATGTACGTTCCGCAACTTCTTTCATACCTGGATCTTCCAGATGTGATATCGTTGCTGGCTCCGTCTCCACTCATGATTCAGTTTAATTCTGAAGATGAACTCTTTTCTCTCGAAGGGCAGCAGGATGCTGATCGGAAGATTTCCCAGATTTATTTGAAGATGGGTTGTTCTAATAATTACGTCGGCAAGTTTTATGCTGGTCCACACAAGTTCGACGTCGTGATGCAGAAGGCGGCCTTCGAGTGGCTAGAGAACTGGTTAACTCAGCTTTGAATTCGGTCGAGTTTGTCCTCGCTGATGTTTTGCCGCTAGTCATCCGAATCGGATTTATGAGAAGCAACTCAAACAGAGCGATAGCTACTAATAATTAATTCACTAGAAACTTGTTCATGAAACTAACTCCACTTTACAATGTTCATTTGTCACTCGGCGCGAAAATGTTCACGACGGCAGCGGGTTACCAAATGCCCGCGTATTATTCCAAGGTAGAGGAAGAACATAGGTCGGTTAGAGAGCGTGTGGGAATGCTCGACCTTTCTCTGATGGGGAGGATTGATATCAAAGGTAGGCAAAGTTTCCAGTTGGTTCAACAACTTTCTGTTAACGACGCGAAGAGACTTGCCGACGGACAGGCAATGTATACAACCTTCTGCAACGAATCCGGGAATATTGTCGATGACGTGACTGTTTGGCGATTCAACAAGGAACATTTTCGCGTCGTGACTTCCTCTGTTATGCGTAAGCGAAGTCTAAGGTGGATTCAAGAAAATCTGAATGAGATGAACGCTTACGTGACAGACATTAGTTCAAGTCTAGGCTGTATATCGATTCAAGGCCCATTATCCCGCGACACTCTGCAGAAGATTTGTGACACAGATTTGAAGCAGTTACGATTCTTTCAATTTGTCCCTACAAACTTAGCAGGGATCCCGTCCATCATAGCCCGAATCGGATTCACTGGAGAGCTTGGATTCGAATGCTACTTTGGGGCTGAGGATACTGTTGAAGCGTGGAACGCAATCGCTGAGGCAGGAAAGGAATACAAGATTTTGCCGTATGGATTGGATGTTCTTGATACATTACGTTACGAAAAGGGTTTCATTTTTTTTGGATACGAGATTACAGAGAGGAATAATCCATTCGAGTGTGGTCTCGACAGATGGATCAGATTCGAGAAACCAGTTTTCTTTGGAAAGCAAAGCTTGCTTTCAATTCGGAAAGAAGGCCCGAAACAAAAACTGGTGGGTTTAGAAATAGAAAACCTCGACGATATTGAGCAACCATCGGAGGTTAGGTGCAATGGCAAAAAAATTGGCGAAACATTGCTTGCATTCCATGGATTAACGGTCGGTAAGAATATTGCGTGGGGTTTTGTGGATTCAAGGAATGCAGTATATGGAAACAGAGTCGCCATAGCATGTAAGAAACGAGAGATAGGTGCCACGATGATTGATACACGATGTTATGATCCAACAGGCAAAAGGATGAAAATGTGACAGATTTGTAGAACAAATTTCAACGCGTCCTACGGATAAACATAGGATGTTTATCCGAGAACTATGCTATCACGTGAAGGCGTATGTTACCTGTACCGTGACGCTGACTTGCAGACTTGATGGAGGTTGGATCTGTGTACTTGGAGTATTCGATGCGAATGCTTGTACGTATGGTTGGTATGTGAAACCTGGGCTAACGTCGATAGGCCCGATTAATTGTACGTTCAAAGCAGAGGCAATTGTGGTAGCTTTGGTATTTGCGTCTTGCACGGCCCTCTGTAAAGCCTGCGATTGCAGCTTTGCCAATGTTGTATTTGAGAACGTGAAGGTTACGCTTTGTATTTGGTTTACTCCCGCATTTACTACGGCATCGATGGTTACTCCGATTTTCGTAAAGTTGCTAGTCGATACTTCCATATTGTTCCATACTTGGTATCCAACTATTGCGTTTGATTGCCCTTGACTAGAGTTGTAGAGAGGTTGGAGGCTATATGACGTTGTGTGGATGTCTGCTCTACTGTAGCCAAGCGTGATCAGGGCTTGCATAACGTCTACAACTGCTGCAGAATTATCGCTTGACGCTCGAGCTGCGGTCGTCGCCTGACTTGTTACCGAGAAATCGAGGAGCGATAGATCAGGTGTTGTTGATGCAGTTCCAACTCCGCTAACCTGCATCGTCTTTTGGGTTCCATTCTGTGCTGTGGTCGTTTGGTGTGTTATAGCTAGTACTCCGAGTAGAACTAGAGCAACAATGGCTATGGCGGCGATTGAGTTTACACGTTTACCCATATCGTCATTCACTTCTCCATCCTCCGATCGATCCATAGTGTATCGTCAGAATAAGGTTATGTTCGCGAAAAATAGTGCGGTAGCGATGTATCTGCGACACATATCAGTTCATGAGATGCGCTTGGTTTGCTCCATGACAACTTGAGCCCTCGACCTGATCTCTTTTGGTGTGCCAAAATTTGCTGGGCCGAAATCTTCTACGACAAATGAGGCGACCGCAGTTCCTAACGCTGCTGACCAGAGTAAGTCTCCTGTTTTCTTCCATGAAAACAGAAAGGCGCCCACAAGAGCATCTCCTGCTCCTGTCGGATCAATAACGTTTGTCTTGTATGCGGGTAGGAAGAATTGGCCTTCCTCACGAGATAGTAAGGTTGCTCCTTCTTTTCCTTTTGTAAGAAAGACAATTCGGGGGCCTAGTTTGAGGAGTTTTCGTGGTGAGGGCTTTGCGCCCAATATCCCAGTCACTTCGCTCTCCGAAATCTTCAACACGTCAGTTTTTCTCAACAGAGATGCTGTACGCCAACGTGACTTCTTGATGGTTCCATTCCGAAGCCGGGTTCGGACGTAGCCTTGTGGATCGACGCTCATTAGTTCAGTTCTCTCTCTAAGTTTCAGTGCAAGTTCTAAGGGTACTTCTTGAAGCACCGGACCGATGTGCACCGAGGTTGATGTGAATCCGGATACGTCGTTTTCCTTTAATCTCTCGCAGACCGGGTCAACCCTCATAGTTCTGTCACCGTTTCGGTAGTGTATTTTGAAAGAAGTAGTAGGAAGCGGGCTTGTGCGTATGTTAGTCGTGGGAATTCCATGGCTTCGAAGCCATTCAAACTTTTTTTTGTCGAAGTCGTAACCCACTGTGCTTACGACAAGTACGGAAGCCCCGAGAGCGCGAGCGGCTAAGCTTGCGTAGATGCTTGGACCTCCCAGAAGTGGGCCTGTCACTTTGCGGCCGTGAGAAATGTAGTCCAGTACTATGTATCCAACTACTGTTAAGTCATACTTCAAATTCCTTAACCTGTTATCAATTGTTACGATTCAACTATGATTTGTGAAAGCCTTCAAATACGTCTGCCATATTTGCAGCCCGTAGTAAAGTTACATGTTTGCCGTTTCAGGTAGAATATCCTTATTCCTATTTGGTCTAGTTTTACTGGTTTGTCTATCATCGTTTCTTCCTAGCGCACAAGCAAACCAGTTCACACAGATAGTTAACTTAGTGGCGCCACCGCACTCTCCTCAGCAAGTAGCGTCAGCGCAGGGAGTAATTGTCACTTTCACAATAGCGTACAATAACTTAACCCATGGTGAATCAATTGCTTCAGCAATTATCACCACACAGTCATCTACACCACTTGCTGGAGGTGCAGCGTCTAATCCCGACCCCTGTTTATTCACTAGACAGAACGCTTCATGCATCACACAACCCCATTCCAGCTCTGGTAGCGAGTCAATGACGTTTGTTATTATTCTGTCTTCTTCGCAGCAATACAATCTTCAGGCTGTTGCAGGTTTTGTTGATTCATCGCAGCATCTCATCGGTGCTACAGTTAGCAACGTGAACTTTAACATCAACGTGGATAGTAATATCCTACTTACCATCTCAGTGCCGAACTCAGTTTCCTCATCAGTCGACGGCGCCAACCGAGCTTCAGGAAGTGTAACCGTTCCGTTACAACCCGGAGTTCATGAAATATCTGTCCCCCAGACGGTCCAATTTGCTAACGGCACAAGGCTAAGATTTGATCATTGGATGGATGATTCCACCCAACCTAGTCGAACGCAAGACATAGAAGATGATCTGACGTATACTGCATATTACAACACTCAATATAATCTGAATGTGCTAGACCTATCAGGTACAGTAACTGGTGGATGGTTTGACAAGGGAACCACCGCTCAGGTCTCTGTTCCGTCTAAGGCGCCTATCCCTGGAATTATGGGACTTCTAGGAGGCACACTTACTTTCCAGGGCTTGTACACGAATGGAACCTTGATTACGACCTCGACAAACTATTCTCGAGTAATGGATTCACCGTATACTGTAAGCGTCGAATGGAGTCCAGACTACACAATGCCAGAAGCAATCATAATAGCAACTTTTGTTGCCGTGACTGCGACAGCTTTGCTAGTTTATCGTCGCAGTAGGTCTCACGCTGTCGCAAATTAATCAATCAAAATCCAGCCAATCGTCTCTCAACGTCATTCAACATAGGTTAATTCCTGACTTTGCAATGATGCTTTCGGAATAGAAACGTTCTCTTATATTCAGGAACGTTATCGCAGCGTGTTCTAAACGTTCGCTGGT
>DASQZS010000198.1:0-8652 GCA_035638535.1 Candidatus Acidiferrum sp. | reverse complement strand
AACGGTTGGAAAGCTGCCTATTTGGCACGCGCCGTTCAGAATCATAGAATCTATCTAGTCTCAACGATTCCGGATCATCACGTGGAAAATATCTTCGGATTGAGACCGGCTAAGACGGTCAATGCTGCATTGCTCTCAGCGCAACGGGCGTTGGGTAACGATTCAAAAATTAGCGTTATCCCGGATCCAACTTCAGTGATCGCAAACCTGAAAGTGCCTGAAAAGCCGACGGATACCTAAACTAGATGCCTGATAGCTCTGTGGGCAACCTGGCGATTGAATACGTTTGCGTGATCGTTAACCATGAGTCTGCGGTTGTGCAAGAGGCGCCACTGTATATTTGCTCTGCTTCTGAAAGATTGTTTGTAGCCAAATCTTGGTTCGGAAACAAAAACGCTCTAGTTACAATCAATGATGAAGCATCAGAAGTGACTGATTTCGCAATCAAGTTGCTTGCCGCGAATTGAGTGGCGAACATACCCACGAAAAAGGCAATACAGCTTGCAGAAGAATCGGTTACGTATACCGCGTTTCTTATAGTCGCATTATCAAACAGATTCGGTTCGTTCGAACCGACTTGATCAAGTATGGTTTCGACGTTCTGCAATCCTGTAGTTTGATCGTAGCTCAGGATTACCTTGCCGTCGACTACGGCTAAGTACGCGAGTGCAATCTTGCTTTCTCCAAATTTTCGAATTAGTAACGTGTAAATTGAATCGCCGTCATAACTGATCGGCGTGCGAATCATCGTCGTATTCACGTTTTGCAATGCCGTTGAAATTGAGTCCAGTCGTTCTTGGCTTAGGCTGAGTATTGACACAGTTCCATTGAATTGCGGCGGGATCAATTCAATGTCAAGTTCATACATTACGTCTGAAGGGAAGATCGTGCGATTCAGTTGGGGAACTTGGAGCATACCTTTAGATCCAAAAAGCGAGAGATTTCCAGATATGGCGTACGCTTGATGATAGTTGATATAACCAACGTACTGGACCTGGTTGGGTACAAAGGTCATCCAAGGTTGAGGGTTAAACTCGAGTGTAGTCGGAATGTGATTGGTGGTTTGCTGGGAGCTTACGTAAAATGCTAGCGAGAATAGCGCTACCATCATGATCGTAACTATGAATGAATACGCGCGGATCCGCGAAGACTTACGCTTATTCTTAGACTTATTTCTCATTCATTCTCTGCTCTCCTTAGTAGCAATTGGGATGAGGTGACATGTCCAAAGTTCAGATCCTCTCAGCGGCATTTAGGATAGTTCTTATTTTAAGCATAGTAGATGGTGTAACAGCGGCTTGTGCCAGTCTCTTCGGATTTTCTGCGCGAAGTCTGTTTGGAGACATGTTGCTTTTTGAAGCGGCTGTTTGCCTCATTATTGGCGGGTTACTCGATTTTGCGAAATCCGCGGGCGTAGTCGGGCTGAGAAGATTGATGTTTGGGAAAAAGGAACCTGTTCCGCCATGCTCGAGAGGGGAGGATTCACGGAGAGTGTTGACGTTTATGATTGCGGGATTGTTGATGCTAGTTGGAACAATTTTATTGGTGCTGATTGATATGACGTTTCGTTTGTCTAGCTGAGAAATGTCTCTTCGTGCCATGCTTTTCTCTTGCGCTGCTTAACAATAGAAATGCAGAATCCAATAAACATTAGAACGAGAGTTCCAATTAAAATTGCGTCGGTTGCAATTGAAGAAATATCGATCGTAGGAGTTATCGATTCCGGGAGAAGCTGTCTCTTATCCAGTATGCCGTTTTGAGTCTTGGCGTATACGTTAATCTGGCTTGGAGTTATCCCGTTGGCTAAGGCAATCATAGCCATCGTATCGTTCAGGACGTATCCTGTGAAGTTGGCTCGATACCATTCGGTTCCGAACGGCGACGGTACAGGGACGGAGATGCTGTAGCTGCTGTCGTTTGCTGAAACGACACCTGCATAATCTTTCCAACTTATTCCATCTGTACTCTGCTGGATAATTATCATCATGTGAGCAACGGGTGCCGTTCCTTTGATCGTTATAGACCCCTCACCAATGACTGCGGAACCACTGTATGTAATCTGCGGAGGGGGTTGCCCGACGTTCACGGTGTACCCCGCTTGGCGTAGTAGATCAGCGGCGGTATTCGGATCATAACTATCCGGTTGTAGAGTTGCGTCGTACCATTTTCCCCATCCCGGGCCGAGAAAACTTGCCAATGGATATCCTGCTCCCCCGAGTAGTTGGTTGACGATTTGGTCTCTCGGGATTAAGTGACTGATGGCTTTTCTGATGTCTCGAGCTGCTTCAGCAGCTTGCGAAGGATCGCTTTGGCCTACTGGCGTGTTAATACCGGTTCCGAAGACGGGATGTCGCATGTTGAAACCCATTTCTTGCCATCCTAATTCCGGGGAGGAGATTATGTTGACGCCCATCTGCTCCAAGGTGGGCTTGTCTGATGAAAGCTCGTAGTTGAAGTCGAGGAGGTTTACTTCTCCGTTTTTCAAAGCGGCAAGTGCTGAGTCCTTACTGCTGATCCATGCAACCTTGTACGTGTTGATCGTAAACTGTCCAATGGACTCAAGGCCGGTCGCATTCCAATATTGTGGGAACTTCACTAGGGTTGCGATGTTGTTTGTGAAATCGTAGCTCTGGAGGACATACGGGCCTGCGCCAACGGGTCCCACAGCAGTGTAGCTACCAGTACCTCCGTAACGCTTTGGATCCCATGTATAGGTGTACGGCCCATTTGCGGTACTGAACGGTGCACTATCCCAGGCGGAGAAAGGAAACTTTTCCATGATATGCATAGGCAGCGGTGCAGAAGCGGCGTACGATTCGTTCGTGAAGGCATAGACTGCGGGCAAGTGGAATTGGAAAGTGTATCTGCTCAACGACTTCCACCAACCCAAGGTTACAGGTACTCCCGGTCCGGTATTGTCGTCGACTCTGCTCGTTCCATTGAGAAAAGTGAATGAGACACGGCTGCCGAGATATTGTACGTTGCCGCCTAGGCCTACGGAGGCTAATTGTGGGTTCGTTAGAGCATACTGGGTGAAAACGAAATCATCTGCAGTCACCTCAACCCCATCTTGGAAGAGTACTCCCGGTCGGAGAGTAATTGTCCACGTGAGATGATCCGGACTAGCTGTTATGTTCTCTGCCGTACCAGAAATATAGTTGAGATTACGGCCGTCCACTTCTTGTAACGACCCGCCCAGAATTGCTCCGTCGATATAGGCGACGTAGAAACTGTTGGAACTTGACGTCCCTCCTGGGTCTAATGTGTTGCCTGGAAAAATATTACCTGCTTCTGCTAGCGTCAGCTGCATTCCGCCTGACCAATGTTGCACGTCGGGGAAGGTTACAGCATTGTATACGTCTTTGCTTCCCCACGCTGACCATTGCTGATCACGTGGAACCACATTGACTCCTTCGTAGATGTAATTGTACGGTGCGTCATGGAACACGATTTCTTGGAACTCATGTGTCAGAGCGACTTGAGTAGTAACATTTGTAGTACTGTAAAGTGTGTCTAGAAGTGAGTTTAGAGCCGAATTATTGTAGAGTGCATAATTCTGTCCTACGGGTGAAAGATATGCAGGCCTGCCGTCGAAGTTACCTCTGAAGTCAGGTACCGGGGCAGTGAAGCCCCATCCTGTAAATCCAATGTCGTAGCCGCCTTGATCGAACGTTGCGCCCTGTGGAGCACTCAGGAAGAACTCTCTATTCGCTAGCTGATCGAAATTTACGTAGAATAGCTTCGCGTCAATTCCGACTGAAATCATATTGCTCGAGATTATGCTCGCATATTCACGTCGCACGGTATTACCTCCTGTGGGAGCAATGATTGTGACCGAGAAGAGACCGGTCTGTTGCGCGTGTCCATTCACGAGAACCACTGAGAGAGCGCTAAACAAAGTTACACAGACCAGAAACGCAAGGAGGACTCCTTGGATTACCGATCTTAATGCCGAGCTCTGCATATTGCGGATCACGAAAATCTATTCAATTTCTGAACAGGTTTATGATTCGGATCGTCCTAAAAAAAGTCATTTTATCGAGGTATACCGAAAATTCTGTGAGCACATATCGTTGGGGGTTCGCATCACTTTAACAGCCCAAGATTGTCTTCTGAGTACTTGAAAGTTCGATTGTTTAATGAGCTGCTCAAGTTTAACTAGTCATCTTAGTGCCGGGATAATGTTTTCTCCGAACAGTCTTATCGGATCATTTGTGGTTATGTCTGGGAAACCCATGACAAAGCACGTAACGCCAGCGGCAAGGTAGTCCCTGAGGCTCTCGATGCATTGATCAGGCGTGCCTTCAAGTCGCGTCTGTCTGGTTGCATAGCCTTTGGTTGAGATCGTTACCGGGAGGAATCTCTTGGTTTTCTCTTCGACTCCACGCTCATCTTCTGCAACAACACATCCTATTCCAACTCCCGACCTTATTGTATTTGCATCTCGCCCGATTTCTTTGCAGTATCCTTCAATTATACTACGCATCCGTCGATAATCATCTGGTGACGGACGATAGAGTCCAGAAATTGTCCAAACGTCAGCGTGTTTTGCTATGAGTCTCAGCATGTGGCTACCGCCATACATAATGCCAGTCCAGATTGGCGGATGTGGACGCTGAACAGGTTTAGGGTTTGATGACGCGTGCATTAATGAGTAGTGCTTACCTTGGAAAGTTACGTCATCCCTTGTCCAGAGATTTCTAATAATTTCGATCGCTTCATCAAGACGCTCAACTCTGGGGGCTGGTCCAGGGAACTGAATGCCATTTGAGACGCATTCATCCTCTAACCATCCCGCGCCTATGCCGAAATCAAGTCTCCCTCTGCTGATCCCATCAAGGGTAGCCGCCATCTTAGCAACCAACGCCGGATGTCGAAATAGATTGTTGAGGAGAACCGTGCAAAGTCTAATGCTCCTTGTCGCTTCAGCGAGCGCAGAAAGGGTTGTCCAGCATTCCATGTAGGATTTCGTTGACGAGATGTCTTGTAGATGGTCTGAGATCCATACGAAATCGAACCCGCATTTCTCACATTCAAGAACCGTTCGTTTCATGGTTTCGTAATCGTTTCCGATTTGAGGCACATTCGCGCCAAAAATTATTCGTTGCATGTGGTTGCCTGTCCATCAAATAGAATTGGACTTGAAGATTTCCAACTCAGTTATAAGCTCGCGAGCAGACGGCACCGTTAGACTCAAAATCACGGTGAGTGCAACTTCAACTCCGATTTATTCCTCGCGTTTTCCTTTCGATCTTCTCACCACATAACATGAGAGCAATGAATGGATAGGAATATCAAAGCCGTCAGTTGACACCGAAATGCGGAAGGTTAGGTCTTCACGAATTAAACGCGTGCTGCTTCAGAAGTTGGATGGCAAACGTTAATTGCCTCTTTGTTCGAGCAATCGAATTGAGTCTAATTGGCAAGCATAGTTCGTTACATGATTAGACGCTTGCTATTCATGATACCCGTTTTCCTGGGTGTCGCAATTCTGACCTTTTTGATCGGCAATGCTGCGGGCAATCCAATTAACCTGATTAGACTTGGGTTGAGAAACCCTAACCCCGCAGTCTTAGATGCTTTGCGCAGGTACTACCATCTTGATGTTCCCGTGTATGAGAGATTTGTTTTCTGGTTATGGGATCTTATGCACGGCAATCTTGGAGTGTCCATTTCAGGTAGGCCAGTCGCGTCACAAATTTGGTCATGGGCTTGGACCACCATGGAGTTGCAGATTATCTCACTTTTTCTTGCAATAGGGATCGGAATCCCGATCGGGATATACTCTGCGAAGAATCAGTATTCGAAGGCAGATTATGTAATTACGTCAGTCGCAGTTTTCGGTTTCTCGATGCCAACTTTCTGGCTTGGAATTATTTTGATAATTATTTTTTCGTATGATTTGGGGTGGTTACCTAGTAGCGGGGCTGCGGGGATATCGTTCGCGTGGTGGGGTAACCCAGTCTTAGATCAGATTGCTCATTTGATCTTGCCGGTAGCGGTGCTCACGTACGTTGGTCTGGCAACCATCGTTAGATTAGTAAGAGCGAATATGCTTGACGTCTTGCGACAGGACTACATTCTTGCAGCTAGGGCGAGCGGGCTTAGCGATCGTCGGGTTACTTATCGTTACGCGTTAAGAAACGCGATAAGTCCCATTGTAACAATCATTGGCCTTGGATTTGGAGCCTCCTTGGCAGGGGCTCCTGCGACAGAAACAACTTTCTCTTGGCCGGGACTCGGCTACGCATTCACACAAGCTGCTTCAAACCTTGACATCCCGCTTGTTCAGGGCATAACTATTGTGATAACAATCATGGTACTGATTGCGAACCTGGTGACAGATATCGTATACGCGACGCTTGATCCGCGAGTAAGGATAGATTAGAACAAGAGATGAATGCGATGAGTAATCGTCGTGGGGCGAATCAATGGGCGGTCGCATGGCGAAGATTTCGTAGGAATAAGTCGGGGATAATTGGTGGCGTGATAGTACTATTCTTCATCACTATAGCTATTGTAGGGCCCTATCTGGCGCCTTACCCACCTCGCAGCTATGCTCCACTCTACCAGGGTGATGCCGGGCAGCCACCGTCGCTGAAGCATCCGTTCGGAGTTGAGGAATCGGGAATAGATGTTTTCAGCGAAGTAATAGATGGTACGCGTAACGATTTGTATGTTGGTCTCGCAGCAAGTCTTCTAACCACATTAATCGGAATAGCGATTGGAGCTTTTGCAGGTTATTTTGAGGGAATTGTGTCAGAGGTACTGCTTGGGTTAACGCAAATATTTTTTGTGTTTCCTGCGCTCCTTCTCATCCTTCTCTTCGCACGAGTATTTTCGATCCTAGTTTTCAAGGGTCTAGGGTTGACGCTAATCGTCCTTATCCTGTCTTTCTTCGGATGGTCAGGAATCAGTTTCATAGTACGAGGTGAGACACTGAGAGTGAAACAGATGGAGTTCGTACAAGCTGCACGATCCTTAGGTGCCGGCTCGATGCGGATTCTATTCAGGCACATCGTGCCCAACATTCTCTCTCCCGTAATTGTAATAGCAACGCTGGGAATTGCAGGCTTCATTTTGACGGAAGTTGCGGTTAGTTTCCTAGGTTTTGGAGACGCGAATACCCCGACTTGGGGTTTGCTGTTGAACGAGGGATTTCCTTACATCAGAACCGAATGGTGGGTATCACTGTTTCCGGGGTTAGCCGTGGTCCTGTGTGTGCTTGGATTTAATTTGATGGGCGACGGCTTGTCTGATGCTCTTAATCCCAGGTTACGAGAGTAGAAGAACAGATGACTGGAAAACTCCTCGAAGTATCCAACCTCCGCACTTACTTCTACACTGAGGCTGGCGTCGTGAAAGCCGTAGACGGAATTTCCATGGATGTCGGCAAAAGCGAAACGGTGGGTCTGGTTGGAGAGTCCGGTTCAGGCAAATCGGTAACTGCTCAGTCGATCTTGCGCATAGTGCCTCCGCCGGGACGCATCGTCGAAGGATCAATCAAATTTCAGGAGGCAGACATCCTGCAGAAGTCAGAGGAGGAAATGCGGATGCTCAGAGGTTCAAAAATATCTGTCATCTTTCAAGATCCCTCTAGTTCACTGAATCCGGTCTACACCGTAGAGAAACAACTAACGGACATCATAACTCTTCACCAACATGTCAACAAACGCGAGGCGATTCAAAAGGCTGAGTCTCTTCTCACACGAGTAGGCATCTCGGAATCAAAGAAGAGACTGAGGGCGTATCCGCACGAGCTAAGTGGTGGCATGAAACAGCGAGTAGCAATAGCTCGAGCGCTATCGTGTGAGCCTTCGCTACTTCTAGCTGACGAGCCTACAACTAGTCTCGACGTGACCATTCAAGCCCAGGTTTTGGAGTTGCTCAAGGAACTGCAAGCTGAATATGAGATGAGCATGGTCATGATAACTCATGATATGGGCATAGTCGCGGACCTCACGAGTCGAGTTACGGTGGCTTACGCGGGTAAAGTTATGGAAGTTGCCGATACACGGAGTGTCTTCACCGATCCGAAACATCCCTACACGGAAGCGCTTCTGAAGGCTGTGCCGAGCATAAGGCGTACTCGTGTGTTGGAGGTCATACCGGGTAACATCCCAAACCTAATCGAGCCCCCATCCGGATGTGTCTTTCATCCAAGATGCAAATATGCTAAGGAGATTTGTAGCAGAGAAGTCCCGGCGCTTGAAGAAGTAGAGGTTGGACACTCCGTTGCATGCCACCTATGGCGAGAACTTAGACTCGAAGGCAGAGCCACCTAAGATGGCAACTAATCAAGAGACTCTCCTTTCAGTTGACTCGCTAGTCAAACACTTCGACGTTGTCGAACGCGGCATATTTGGGCGTAAGACAATCGGTGAGATACATGCTGTCGATAATGTTAGTTTTACCATATCACGAGGAGAGACTCTTGGTCTCGTTGGTGAAAGTGGATGCGGTAAAACAACCACCGGCAAAGCCATTCTGTTCCTCGAGAAGCCTACGTCTGGAACTGTGATCTTCGAACATACCAACATATGCCAAGTCTTCTCGAGCGACAAGGAGGGTGCAAGAAAGCTCAGAAGCAGAATGCAGATGGTATTTCAAAACCCATACAGTTCACTCGATCCGAGAATGACGATTTATGAC
>DASQZS010000197.1:0-4034 GCA_035638535.1 Candidatus Acidiferrum sp. | reverse complement strand
CTTGGCTGCATCATTGGCCATGCCACCACCAATACCAATTACTGTTTCAACCTTCGGCAATTCGTTGACCAGACGATCAAGGTAATCGTGCTTAAGTCCAGAAATCATGGTGATTGAAGCAGGCTTACCGCCGATCCTATCCTTGACTAAGTTCCAGGGTACATCCATAGTCATTACAGCATAGGATCCCAGAGATCCACCTATTCCGTCAACGCTTCCGTAAACATATTCAGTCATGAAACCTTATCCTTCCTCTGCAAATCAAGTTGGCGTTTACATACTCCACATATTTCACTTATTTGCCTCAGATTGGGCTGTGAGAATATCCATGATTTCACTCTCACGACCAATTCTTGTTATTCTCGCCAGCCTGATCGAAATCTAGATTCTGCTGGGGTAAACGCATTATTCTTATACCGTTTTTTCTCATCCAATTTTATGAATCATAAAGTTCACGGACTTCAGCGGATTCCGCGAGTGAAAGCGATGGAGTTCCATTTTGACAAACGGATTACTCCAATCTTACGTGTAAAACCTGGAGAGACTTTCGAAGTTGAGACGGAAGACGCGTATGGTGGATTGATCAGAACTCATGACAGACTTCCCATTCCTGAACATGTCCCCGGCTTGCGTCCGGGAACTCTCTGGGGCAATCCCATGGCTGGTCCAATCTTTGTCGAAGGCGCAAGGAGGGGAGACCTCATTGCAATACGCATCGAAAAAATCGTAGTAGATGCGCAGGGCGTGACATGTATTGAACCAGGACTCGGGCCTCTCCAAGATTCAAATCGCTGGTCAGATTATCGCGGTCCATACACCCATATTATCAGACATCTTGCGGGACCTAGTGGTACAACACGTGACGGGAAAGGTGTACTCACGGACAGAGTAGTCTGGGATTTGAAGCCCTTTATTGGCACAATTGGGGTCGCTCCGGAACATGAGGTAGTATCAAGTGTAACCGGTCAAGGACCCTGGGGTGGAAACATCGATTGCCGCGATATCAAAGAGAGATCGAAGCTTTATTTGAACAGCTACCAAGATGGTGGTCTCCTGTTTGTCGGTGATGTACATGCAAGCCAAGCCGACACAGAGTTTTATGGAGTCGCAGATGAGACACGTGCCGAACTGACATTAACGTGCGAAGTAATTGAGAATAAGTGGATTCCTAATCCGCGTTTGGAAAAGGAGGATTCCATTATCACCCTGTGTAGTTCTCGGCCGCTAGAAGACGCAGTTACTGGAGCTATGCTCGACATGATGGAATGGATGGTTACTGAATATGGGATTGGCCAAAGAGAGGCGTACATGCATTTGACTGTAAACCCAGATGTGAGAATCCATGTGTACCAGATGGTTAACACTCCGCGAATGGCATTTACCGCGGGAGTAGAGATCCCCAAGACGTATCTGTCTTGAATCGAGGAAATCAACACTTTCTAGTAGTTGTATACAGGAATCTAATTTCACAATTTGAGCTAAATCGTAATCAAATGCATGACGTCACCGTTTGGCACAAACGGTGCGGACAATCATGGGTGACAGAGATGTCATATTAGAGGAATATATGACAAGAGTTGAGATAAAGAATCATGTCTCGACAATTCGCGCTCAGTCCAAAGAAGTCTCCTCGAATCAGAACTAAATTCCGTTCGATCGTTACCGATATCCCCGCACCCAAATCTATCCCGATTTTGGTGAGATTAAGGAAGACTGAGCCATTGTCCATGACAGGTCAACCACCAGTGGTTTGGGATCGTGCCAAAGGCTTCCGTGTGTTCGATCGTTGGGGTAATTGTTGGCTCGATTGGTCAAGCGGCGTTCTTGTGGCGTCGGCAGGCCACGGTCGCGATGAAATCGTTGCTTCCATCAAACAGGTGCTGAGGAAGCCACTACTTCACAGTTATTGTTTCCCGAGCGAATATAGAGCTAAACTGACCGACAAGATAGTGAAGCTTGCCCCAGTTGGACTGGACAAATGTTTTCTTCTCACAACTGGCGCGGAGGCTGTTGAGTGCGTTATCAAGATCTCACGCGCTTTTGGACAAAAGGTCGGCGGTTCGAACAAGAACATCATAGTCACCTTTAACGGTGATTTCCATGGTCGAACAATGGGCTCGCAACTAGCTGGTGGGTCGTCCACACTCAAGGACTGGATCGGCCCTACAGCGGATAAGGGGTTTGTTCAGGTTGACTTTCCAGGTAACATCCGAACCAAGGACACCTCGTTTGAAGGCTTTTTGAAAGCGCTCGAAACGAAGGGAGCTACCGCAGACAGGATCTGTTTGGTGTTACCTGAGACATTCCAAGGTGGCTCGGCAGCTTTCATGCCTATCGAATTCGCGAAGAAGCTTCGCGAGTGGACAACCGCGAACAGAATTGTTCTGGGCTTCGACGAAATTCAAGCTGGTTTCGGTCGTTGCGGTACACTTTGGGGTTTCCAGCATTACGACGTAGTTCCTGACATCTTCTGCTTGGGCAAAAGTATCTCCGGCTCGCTTCCTCTCTCAGCGGTAGTGGGTAAACAAGAACTTATGGACCTATTCTCTCCCAATTCGATGACGAGCACCCACACCGGCAACCCTGTGTGCTGCGCGGCGGCACTAGCCAGTATTCACATAATCCTCAAGGGAAAGCTGATGCAAAAAGCAGCCGAAAGGGGCAGGGTGCTTCACGAGGGACTTAATCGTGTTCGGAATAAGTTTCCGCATAATATTGCCGCCGTGCAAGGACGTGGTATGGTCGCGGGGGTGCACATGGTTAAACCTAGCGGGAAAATGGAGCCCGACCCGGAGGCTGCTTTCGATATAGTTGAACGCTGTGTCGAAAGGGGACTTCTGATGTTTGCGCCTGTGGGGATTGGGAGTGCTACTGTGAAGATTTCGCCACCACTAGTAACTCCAAATGAAGCGATCCTAGAAGGGCTTGCGGTCTTTGAAGAGGCAGTAGAGGCAGTGGTCGACAATTGACGATGAACTCCAGAATCTGAAGCGCGGAATCGAATCGCTACGACAAGCTAGCAAGTATGACACATCTTAAATATTCTAACAATGAAGCCTTGTGGCTATGACTCAGAGACCAACTCTATTCGTACGAGACGCGACTGGACTTGTGCGTTCCCTTTCTGCTTTCGATCTCTTCAACCTAGCCTTCGGCCAAATAATGCCAGCCGTTGGGATCGTTTTCATTGTATCGTTTACTCCGTTCGCTTTCCCCCAAAGCAACATGTTTCTGGCTTTTCTCATAGTGATTCCGTTGGTTGCTCTAGGTCCTGGTTTGATTTATTCAATGCTGGCGGCTGCAATGCCCCGCTCTGGGGGTGATTATGTGTACGTGAGCCGAATCATCCACCCGGCCCTAGGGTTTATGACGAATTGGTTGTTCACGGTTACCGTATACAGTTTTATTGCAACGGCTGGTTTCATTTTTTCATCAACAGCTTTGAACGTGTTTTTGGCCACAATCGGCTTGATGACCAACAGTCCCTGGCTTGTTACTGATTCAACGTGGTTTACGACAAATTTGGGTGAATTGGTCACGGGTACCGTGCTGATCGGGGGCGTTATGTTGCTGCTGGTTTACGGAAGAGCAGTATGGACTTTCATGAAGATTCTTTTCGCCATCGTAATGGTTGGCAGTATCGTTAACATTCTTTACCTGATGTCGGCCTCACAGTCAGCGTTCGTCGCTGCTTTCAACTCTCAATTTGCTTCTAGTGGGTTTACGTATGCCGGGATCATTCAGACGGCGACAAAGAATGGATACCAACCTGGATGGACATGGTCGGGCACCATTGGGGCATTGATTTACGCGATGGGCGGGTTGGTCGGGTTCAACTTCTCCGCGTATTCGGCTGGGGAAGCGAAGAACTCCTCAAAGAGCGTGCCCATCTCTATCATTGGAAGCACACTGATTGGAGGCGTATTATTCGCAGTTTGGGCGTTCGGAATTTACAACGCATTTGGCTATGACTTCTTCTCGTCTGCGAATTACCTGGTTAACTGCTGCTCTTCCACCGTTACCTTACCTTTCAC
>DASQZS010000196.1:0-10258 GCA_035638535.1 Candidatus Acidiferrum sp. | reverse complement strand
AGTAGCTGTAGTTAGCGGCGGAAATATTTCAATTGATTACCTATCTAAATTATTACAGAAAGATTGACAGAAGACCTGAGAATCTCGGCCGACAAGACAATAATCATCTTAAGTTTCACGTACAAGTCACCCGAGATGGAGTACAGATAAATTTCCAAGATGACTTGTTGATAGTATGACAAATTTCAAAGTCGCTCCCGTCAAACCCACCATTAATCACGATGACTTGGAAAAAATTGATGTCCGCGTCGGAACTGTAATTCTTGTCGAAGATGTCGCAGAGTCCGACAACTTAGTGAAGTTGGTTGTGGACTTTGATGATCGTAAACGTACCATACTCGTAGGGATGAAAAAAGAAAGAGAAAACCCCAGAGAGATTGAAGGAAAGCAAACGCTGTTCGTAGTTAATATGGCGCCTAAGAAGATGATGGGACAGGTATCAGAAGGGATGTTGTTCGACATCGGCTACTCAGACGGAATCAAACCGGCACTCGCAGTTCCAGAATACCATGTACCAAATGGATCACGTGTAGGATAATCATAGAAATGATACCGGTACTCTCAGGTTGACTTAGAACGGAATTCAGGGCAATCGCATAGTACCCGTTGATCTAGAATTTGCCTCCACAACTCAGAAACCACTCGACGAAAGACTGTATAGACTCGCGTCTGAGCTGGCGACGTTGCGTGTGTCTTGAGTGTCGGATTCAAAGTTTCAACCTTTTATGCTCGATCCGCGCGTAGGTCAGCGTAAGCAGATTCATCCTTGAGCGACATTTCGATGTTCAGTATCAATGGGATGAATTTACAAACTGACGTTTTGAGAGTTCTCGAGGAGACCAGTCGGACTTTTCACATCTCAATAACTCGTCTACCCAGCAGATTGCAGGAGGCAGCCACCGCAGCCTATCTATCCATGCGTGCCCTGGATGAGATTGAGGACCATTTGAGGCTCAATAATGCTTGCAAGGAAAATTTACTGCATAAGGTTAGCTACGTCCTGCAAACACATACCGTTTTGGATGGCTTTACTCGCTTTGACTTCGACACATTTCTTGGCCCTTATCAATCTGAGCTACCTGAAGTGACCTTACGGCTTAGCGAGTGGCTCTCCTATTCTCCAAAAGATATAGCGCCTTGCATCTGGTATGCCGCTGCAACTATGGCAGACCGTATGGCGTATTGGGTGAGGCACAATTGGGAGGTCCGAACAGAAATTGACCTCAATCGCTATACTTTTGATGTGGCGGGAGCGGTTGGATTACTTTCGTGCGATCTTTGGGCGTGGTTTGCAGGCATGCAAATTGATCACGGTTTTGCGATCCAACTTGGGCGTGGTTTGCAGGCAGTGAACATCCTACGTAATAGGGAAGAAGATATTCAGCGTCAAGTGGACTTTTACCCACTGGGTTGGAGCCAAGAACACATGCTCACTTATGCACATAATAACTTGGACCAGGCTAAAGAGAAGGTGAAGTTCATACCACGAGATGCCTTCGCGTATATGTTCGAAATTCCGCTGGTCTTAGCCGAGGCAACCCTAGATGCCTTGGAGATTGGAGAGACAAAGCTCACGCGCATGCAAGTGCTACAAATTATAAACCAACTAGACGCACGAAAGAAAGTATAGTCAGAATTGAATGGATTGGGAATCTATTCAATTCTGCGTCATACGTCGCTATAGGTACGTAGATGGTTCAATAAGGTTGGTTGAAAAACACGTTAATGGTTATCGGCGTAGCTTGGATTCTGAATATCATTGCAGGGCAGCTTTGAGAGTTGAAACTATTACAATAGTTGTCGCTCTGTGCGAAGCAGAACTGGAAATATGGATTACAGCTTAGGGCGGTTGGATAGTTATAGTAATTCTGATAGTTAAGGTAGTTCTGTGAGTTCTGATTGAATGGAAGCCATACTTGTTGAATATTGCCGTGATTATCAGGTTCGATTATTTGTGCGCCCCCGTTGAAGCTGTAGCCGGGATAGAAGCGGAGGATCAAGTAAGAGTTATTCTGAACACCAACAGCAGTCGGATTAGAACATGGCCCTAGACTGCATCCGCCAGAGACAACATTTGCTTGATTATAGTACACCGCATACTGAACAGACGGTTGGTTGCTTCCGTAGTTGTAGTTAGTGTACGGGGTACAAACGTTGATTTGCAGATTGCCGGAATTACTAGCTTGATTCCAGCTTCCCTGATTACACGCGAAGAAGCTGGTTTGATTTACGGATGTTGAACCACTAACAGTAGAGATTAGCATTATCGACAACACGAACCCCATCGTTAAGAATACGAGAGATCTGTTCATCTTCATCTACTATCGATCGAGAGAACAATCCCTAAAGAACTTTCCAAGACATTCTACAAACTGTCAGCAATTTTCTCTAGTCGACAAACATGATTTGTCACATCTTTTTGTCTATGTCTATCTAAATGCAAGTGCCGCATTTACCATGAGTCGTTCTGCTAAGTGTTAGTGATTGCGCCTCTTTACAGAAATGCCGGCCAATTCTTACATGAGAGTTACCGACAGGGGGCTATGAACGCTTTGAAGTTCAAAGTTATCTCGATCACACTAGCTACGGTGGCAAACAAGATCGCCTGTAAAGCTTTACGGCAAAGTGTGCTAACTTCAAAGCGTCTTACTATAACAATGATACCAATGTGATCTCGTAGTAGTTAGCAAGCAATCGTCAAACTAGACAGAGTCACAACAAAAGCGTGAAGACATTCTTTACAATGGGCCATGTTATCGTAGAGCACAATTATCTCTTCCTTCCAGTCTAACCCGATTCGACAACGCCGCAAGTTCGGTCACTGCAGTCGACGCGCTGGAAACGCCTATGCTTCCCGTGGCTTGAGCGCTCAGACGGCTAAATTATCCGCTAGCGAACGTAGCAAATTTGAATTAGATTATGTTGGGCGGCGTAACGTTGCTGGAAATCGAAGTGCCTATATGTGTGGGGCATCAGCATTCCGCATACAACTATGGCATGTAGTTTGAATGAACGGCTCATCCATTCGGTTAAGAAGGGACGAGTCTAACAAGTAAAGTGAAGGTTAGGGATGGTAATGAATAGGAAATTGTCGCTACTTGTATGCATCATACTAGTGGCGTCCGTAAGTCTTCTCATGTTTCAACCCGTCGCATCACAAGGCGTACCTACCGTGACTGTTACGAACACTGTAGCGTGGCAGAACAATTTCGGGTCAAACCCAGCGTGCGATTACCCATTCAATCCATACTATTGCAATGAGGGTCCGCCCATAACTATTCAAGGATACTTAACATCCGACGGGTCTTGCACGTTTCTTTATGATGGGCAAGTCAATTATGCGGTTTGGAATCTTCCGCGTTATCGGCAATACCCTTCAGGAAATTATCAGGTGTACGGTTACGTTTATCCTGATTGGCCACTAGGGCAACAATTTCCACCATATCCCTTCCAAACAACGACTTGTATGGGGATACCGCTTTGGACGGTTCCACCTTACATTCAAAGTTGGGGCTATAACGGAAATAATCCATACCCGTGTAATGGTCAGAACTGCTGGGGCAACGGTCAGACCGTAACTGTTTATGGTTGGCTCCCGCAGGTAGGTGATGGTTCAGGATGTGTAAACCTCTATACCAATCGAGGACAATCGAACATCAAGACTATCTTATGGAATGTTGGTAGCAACTATATCCCTGGCTATGTCGCCGTTACCGGCGTATTTCAACAGATGAACTCATGTGGAGGAACTGTACTGAACGTCCTATCGATAAGCCCAGCCTACCAATAGTACGATATCGCTAATTTTTCATGACTCTTGTCAAAATAGTCTGATCTTTAGTCTGTTGGGTTTGTTCTTAAGATTGAAACTGTTCCGCTAGTGGCGTCAACGATTAGGCGATCGCCAGTGGAAATTCTCTCTACAGACACTCGATCGACGCATGGAAGTCCTGCCAAGATTACACCTGTGGCTACGATCGTTTCAGTTTCTTTATTCACGATTGCCAGGGGGGCTTGGTTGTTCTTAACAAGTCCGTAGATTACGTAGGAACCCACTGTGGACCCTTTGCCGTACGGGAAAACCAGGATCTTGCCTTTGACTGATTTTCCTTCAAGTTCATGACCCTTTTCTATGAAAATGCCTGACTTGGCGTCGACGCCACCATAGAATCCGATCGGTTCTCTTGATACGAGGCATTCGCCCTCAACTCTTCCTGGACTAATTGTTCGTCCTTTTAGAACTTCCATATTTGGCCACCTAGATTATTTTTTCAATCAGCATATCCAACTTGGTGAATACGACGTTTTGCTTGCAGAATCCGGGCAGGTAGTTCGCTGCCTTGCCTGAGTTAACTCCTGTTGTCTTGTAACCCATATCTTCGATCGGTGAGACGACCATACATGTATCAGCTACGATTCTTCCTCCTGCCGCCTCGATGATTTGCGTGAACCCCATTCGATTTGCTCCTTCTTTGACCATTCTTGAGGTGCATATCCACAATGGTTTCTTCAGCTTTCTGCCCTCGAGCTTTTGCGAGATAGTCATTATTTCCTTTAATGACGAATGTGGACATCCAAGAATGACGATATCTGGTTCCTTTCCTGTCGAGAGTTTCGAGAAGGTGTCTTGCAGATCTTTTTCGTCTACTGATATCTTCTCTAGTCCTTCAGTCTTCATCAAGTGCGCTTCAGGGGTTAAGTTCTCTATATGATAGAGGGCAACTGCGCCAGATGCTGCCATCGCGGCCCCTAAGGCTTTCAGTTGATCGGTATCTGCGTCAGGGATTCCTTGGAAGTAGGGTATGTTGTTCTTGACTTTTTTTCCGACAACATAACCAAGGGCTCCAAAATCAGCGTTATCTTCGAGTCTTGCGCTGACATTCACTAAGACTCCCGGTTTCCGGTTCTCAGATAGATGGAGGCCGTAGTTCGGCGTAACCCCGCAGAGTGCGGCAGCCAAAGCAGACGGTCCGCCCTCTCGATTCGTTCTAGCGCCTATTGCTGAGTTAGAAAACGAAATAGCTGAGGATTCGGACCAAGCAATGTGTTCCGCGAATCTTGGAAGGTTTCCTGCCAAGTACGGGGTGCAAGTTGCGCTTACGACAATTCCCATCTTCTTGAACGCGTTCATGATGCGGAGCTGCTTCTCTGCGAAGGCAGGCGGGATTTTTAGTTCCTGCCAATCTTCAATGTCCATTCCCGCGGGATTCAGGAAAGTCACTATTTTTGCTACCGCGCCTTTATTCGCGTAGTCTTCAAGGAACTCGACTCCAGGATCACCTATTGATTTGTATGAGACGCCTGCCACTTGTGCTGAGCCAACAGGAATCATTCTGTCGGCGCCATAGATATCGCCTAGACTGACAAGCAGTCGAAACATTCGCTCTAGGACTTCTCCGCTTTCACCGGATAGGAGTTGTTCCTCAGCATTCGTCAAATACAATGTTCTGTCACATCTTCTTCTGCTGTACTAAGTAATCGTTGAGATCCAACTGCATGGGTAGGGCTGGTCGTCTGAATTCCTTCTTTCCACCGTCTGGGATTGTCATGTCGAATCCAACTTTGCACGTCATCTGTGTGTCCATGTCAGAGGATGGATCTAGCGATGAGCCTTTCTCTCTTCTGGTTATCATGTTCTTGTCAGCTTGAAAACGCGTTGCCATAGCCCACTCAATCTCATTTGGGTCGTGAATGTTTATGTCGTCATCTACTACGAAGACGTGCTTCATTGACTTGTGGCCTTTGAAGGCAGCCTCGATTGCTTTCTTGCCATCCTCTGGAGTTTTTTTCCGTATACTCACAACTCCATGAAGCCAGGAGCACCCGCCCGACGTCACTAGGACGTCTTTGACGTCACAGACTTTCGAGACTTCCCGATAGATCGTAGGTTCTCTAGGCATACCCATTAGCACTTTATGCTCGAGGCCGCCAGGCAACAGTGCATGGTACATCGCTCCTTTTCGTGCATAGATTTTCTTCACCTTCGCGACTCTCTGTCTCCGTACGATGTCAAATGTTTCAGTCAGGTCTAGGAATGGGCCTTCTTGGTGTAGTTCACCTGTTAGCTGAGCGATGATCACGATGTCTGCAGGAGGAACTTTATGTCCATCAAGTTCTACGACTGGCGTTTCTTCTAAAGCGTTGGCTATGTCAACTTCGCTAACCCCAATTTCTACGGAAACTGCCGCGCTGAGTAGGACTTGAATTGGTGCGGATATACAGATGGCGAACTCCTTCAACCCTCGCTTTATGTATGCGTCGAAGTGTCGTTCTAAGATTCGGAAGACGAGCAGGTCACTTCCTAATACCTGGGCACGATGGTATGATAGGTTGACTCCGTATTCTTTGTCATAGCAAGCAACGATGCCTGATGAGATGTACGGGCCTCCATCCTTAGGGTAGTGTGTTAGAATTGGCAACTGTCTAAGGTCTGATCCAATATTTTCATATGAGTTGGCTTGTACCGTTCTCGCCTTTCGTGGGTGATCAATGGCTTCTGTGAATTTTCCGATAAGCTGGTCCCTCTCTATGCCTAGTCCTGTCGCGACAAGCTCTCTTGTTGAGCACACGTTTGCAACGATGGGCATGTTGGAGTTTTTTATGTGTTCGAAGAGAAGAACTCGACCATCTGCCATCTTCATTAAAGTCGAAATTTCATACTTGGTATCAACTGGCTTGCTGATTCTATTCAGCAAACCTTTTTCATCTAATTTCTTGACGAACTTCGCTAACTCCACTGCGTTTCACCGAAAAGGATGCGGGGATTATCTAGCTCGTGGTACGGAGTCCCTGAAAGCCATTCCTCTCAATTTCCACTAATTCTGAGTCTGACGGTTTCTGTCATCCGTCAGACATTCGTAATCATGCCTAGCGCATGGGGCTGAGTCGCTCAAAAATTCGATTTACACTGCTTGCAACGATGTCCACCTAAGTTCAATGGATTAGGCTCAGGCGGGCTGCTATGTCCCGGTGGCTTTCCACAGACGTGCTGATGAGAGGGAGCCCATTTCTTTGCACCACAGATCGGATTATTCGTTGACATAGAGCGTCTAATAACGTGACCGTCGCTCAAGGCTTAAGCATATCGATAGAATCATTCACGTAAAGAGTCGTAGTTCAAGGCGAAGTTAGAGACAGAGCCATCCACCATCTACGACGAGAGTCGTTCCATTTACAAAGTCTGCGTCGTCTGAAGCCAGGAAAACGACGGCGCCGACGGTGTCTTCAGATTTTCCAATTCGCTTAGCAGGAGTATTCTTAATCAGAAACTCGGTCACTTCTGGATGGCCGTCCGTCGCCTGCCGGAGCATTGCCGTATCAATCTGCCCCGGAGCAATGGCATTGATGTTGATTCCTTTAGCCGCGAACTCAACCGCGAGCGCGGTTGTCAAGCTCTTGAGCGCTCCCTTTGACGCAACGTAAGGAGATGAATTCTCTTCTGCAACGAACGAGTCTATCGAAGCGTAATTGATTATCTTACCCCTGCCCTGATTCAGCATCACCGGCATCACTTTCTGTGTGAAAAGAAACGTACCTTTCACGTTCACGTCCATTACCCGCTGGAAGTCCTCTTCAGTCTGCTCCAAGAATGGTTTGAGTATCATTATGCCCGCGCAATTTACGAGGATATCGATTTGACCGAACTTTTCCATTGTAGAGTCGATACAGGCATCAATGTCTGAAGCCTTGGATACGTCGCCACTAACGGCAATTCCATCAGATCCCAATTTCTTGATCTCGTCAACCGTTTCTTGAATCTTCTCTACCGCTTGAAGATCAAAACAAGTAACACGAGCACCTTCCTCGGCAAATCTCAACGCTGTAGCCTTACCTTGGCCTTGCGCAGCGCCCGTGATTATAGCCGCCTTTCCATCAAGCCTCTTAGAATTCATAGTGACCAGTCTCCCGCACATCACCAAAAGCATTTCGAAAAACTTAGCAAGGGCTTTGATCGGAGCGCCATATATATCGCGGGCACATTACAATAATTCTAATAGAATATTGTTCGTCTCGACAGTACTCAAACCCTGGCAATTTCTACTCGGTGGAATCGTCTTTAACTAGCACTCAAACATTGCTCATAGCATGAATCCTGTAATCCATTTTGAAATGCCCGCCGTGGATAGGAAGCGTATGATGAGCTTTTACGCTAGTGTATTTGGTTGGCAAACCCAACAGCTGGGCCCCGAAATGGGTGATTTCGTTCTTGTTACAACTACTGAATCTGACAATAATCTTCCAAAGAAACCTGGCACCATCAATGGAGGCTTCTACCAGAAAACGGGCGACATATCGCAAACTACCACTGTTACTATTCAGGTAGATAACATCAAGGAGCACATGAACAAAATTGAGGCAGAAGGCGGAAAATTGTCTGGTGAACCGATGGAGATACCTGGTGTTGGGCTGTTTGTTTCGTTTTTTGATACGGAAGGCAATAGGGTAAACCTCCTCCAACCCCACTGAGGATGCCCACAGTTTCGAATTCGCAAAGCTATTGTTACACATTTGTGGAAAAGTGTTCTTAGTCACGACTTCGTGTCAATTTGGAGATAGATAGTTACGGTTCTTTGTAGGTTTACACTCGTTTGGCGCATCAATTATTCCTTAGGTCTGGCCGTTAGGATCAACGGCATTCCTATCACCAGGCTTGACAGTATGGTTTCAGTTAGGAACTCAGGAATCCCTAATGTTGTGATGAATGGTTTGTGGAGTATGCCCTGGGCAATTTCATAGCGTCGATGCTCCCCCATCCTGTTACAAAATCCCAGCAGATATGCCGTATCCTTTCCATGATGCACGATTGACGAAAATGCCGTCAGCGTCTAGTCCTGTCGTTCGTATTCATGTTAGCTCGCAGCTGGTTCACTTAAATTGCATTGGCATTAATCGGCAGGATGATAATCCAATGAAGATGGTCATCTTTGTGCGCCACGGAGAGAGTGAATCAAATGTGGCTAAGATTCAGGCAAATGAGATAGACAAGTACCCTCTGACTGCTCGAGGGAGATCCCAAGTTGAACGGTTAACTCAAGACCTCGCATTGATTCGACCAAATGCTCTCTACTCAAGCCAAGTTCTCAGGGCCGCGGAAACGGCTGGGATCATTTCACGGGCGCTGAATATTCCGGTACAGATGAATCAGGCTCTTATGGAGAGGGATTGGGGGAGAGCGAATGGGACAGTGGTATCTACCTTTGAAGAGGAAGTAGATCTTCTCTTGTCTGCTGACCGTTACGGAATAGAATCTATCCCCTCGATAACAAAAAGAGTTGCCGAGTTCATGGAAGGACTGAGCACCGGAGTATCAGTTGCAGTGACACATGCAGATGTCATCCGTGGCGCATTGGTTCATGCATTTCGAATGAATGATGATGAATTCTCAAGCTACGGGATAGTACCTGAAAAGGCGACAATGACAGTGTTGAAGATGAGTCAGGCAAAATTCGAGGTTGTGGCGATCGGGTCGCCTCGCGCGACCGATACAATATTACGAACAACTGGCTTGGACAGTTGACCGCGTTTCTCATCTATGACTTCCGTATCCTACCCGGAGTAGTATCTTCGTAATTTGACGAGGTTTGGTTTGAATCAATGAGCCACTATTGTAAATTGTGTCACCCACCGAAGATATTTCGATCAAACGACCAAGTGCATGAACATCATTGGACGACTCATCGAGAATTGTGCTGTGATGTCTGTCGCCATTTGCGTCGATTTCACTCAGGATTTCATGGCTGTGCGGTATGCGGTTGTCGCTACACAAAGAAGCATCCAGAACTGGCATGAGATCAACAACTTAATCACGCACAAGCTAGACACGGTAGTTGATGCTAGCCCGCGCTGAAAACGAGCAACTACTGTTAATTGCCACACGGTTAGGCGGCTAGCTTGGTCTGCAGAACGAGTATTTTCGAAGTCGTTTCAACCTCATGTGACAGAATCATATATTGAACCCGCTGTGGCAATTTCGGGTTTGTCTTATTTTCAAAATATCGCATTTGATCGTAATGTCGGTTCAATTTCGCTGAAACGTCTAAATCCACCCCGACGATAGCGGACGCAAGATCCGGAGTAGTGAACAATCTTGAAGGTATCGTATTCTCTCGTAATCATTGCGTTCCTGTTAGGCTATCTCGTTGTCGTACCGATGTCGATTTCAGCATCCTCACCGCGACAATTTGCGAGTTCAGGCTATCTCGATTTAAGTCCGAATTCAGGTCCTGTTGGAATAGAGGTCGGGATTACGGGCCAAGTA
>DASQZS010000195.1:0-2800 GCA_035638535.1 Candidatus Acidiferrum sp. | reverse complement strand
CATGCTCTCAGCCATCGTCGTCCCTCTAAGGAAGGACATCTGGGCTGTCTCTCCTGCAAGCAAATACAAGCTGCTCGGTATCCCCATCATTTCTATCGCCGGCGTCATCGGATTGGTTTACGAATTTGGATCATTATTCCTCTACGTAGTTACGCCTCAATTCGGATGGGGACCGCAAGCATCTGAGTTCCTGATTGCCACAATGGTGCTTCCCTTCGTGCTGTATTGGGTTATTCGGAAGATTAGAATTTCCCGAGGAATCGACGTCGACGCCGTCTTTAGGGCTCTCCCACCAGAATGATAATCTGATAACTTTGGTTCGCAGCGCTGAAACGTTGATAGATTGATGTCGGGCTAGAGTATTCCATCTTGAACAGCTCAGAAAAACTGGTTTTGATTCGTAGACTTGAGAAATTATTTTCAGCGATTATCTCTGATGTTCTTGATGAGATGGGTTATGTTGACAACGTGTTGTCGCCAAATATTCGGCCGATCTTTGTTAACGCTAGGGTTGTTGGATGCGCTAGGACTGCGTTGACTGAGTATCATGAGAAGTTCGTGGCATACGATCAAGCAGAATGGCTTAGTGTCATGATTAGAATGCTGGGGTCAGCTATGGCTGGAGACGTATTTGTGGTTTCGACACACGAAAAGGTTAGGGCTGCCTCTTGGGGAGAACTGATGAGTAATGCCGCGCAGCGACGAGGAGCAAAAGGGGCTATTGTCGATGGTGCCGTACGAGATGTTCCAAGAATACTTTCTATGAAGAAACCGTTTCCTGTCTTTGCGGAAGCATTTACTCCGACCGATTCTAAAGGTCGACTAAAGTTCATGGAATATGACATTCCGATCAAGTGTGGAGGAGTTAATGTTGAACCCGGCGACTTTATCTTTGGTGATCTAGACGGCGCCGTCTGCATTCCGAAACGCGAAGCTGCCAGGGTTGCACAACAAGCCGAAGATAGGCTGAAAAGGGAAGACCGGTTTCGTCGCGCAGTTAGACGAGGAATGCCTGTTAGTGAAGCCTTCGCGAAGTACAAAACATTCTGACGATCCAACTGCTGTGTTCTCACATGTGCTTCAGTAGTTCGGGCCTTGGGCCTCTCGGTCAGGCGAAGCGGACTATCAGAAGAGCGATAATTCTGCAATTATTGGAACGATCCGTTCGTTGGAGCGCGGATCAAAAAGGAATTAGCTTCTCTAAAGTGGGGTTCGACAAGAAACTAGAAAAATGTGCCTAAGTTTCTCGCATGGCACGCCATTGCGAAGAAGATAGTTTCCAGTGCTTGAAGATTGGTTTTCCTACGCTCTAGTCTCGGCTATCTTCTTCGGATTTACTACAATAGTCGATAAGTTGATGCTTGAAAAACGGCTCAGCTCATTCTCCTACCTGATCTCATATGTCCCTCCAGCATTGACTTTCTCCATCTGGGTTCTACTCGATTTTCCAGTAAGGCTGTCATTCCCTTATGTGATCGGGTTTGTAGCCGGGCTTCTCAGTGCTGGAGGATACTTCCTATATGTTATTTCTATAAGAAAGGAGGAAGCGTCAAGAATAGCGGCATTGACATCCCTCAGTCCAGCCTTCGTCGCGGTGCTCGCATTCTTCCTCGTTAACGAAATCTTCCCTGCACAATCTTACATAGGAATAATTCTGATGATTCTAGGATCAGCACTCATCTCGTACAAGAGAAACCATGTCAAAAAGATGATCCCGTATTCGCTGGTCGCAATTTTAATTGCGACAAACTTCTCTTACGGGCTGGATCAGACGTTTTCGAAAATAAGTATCGATCAAATCACTTTCTTGCCCTTTCTAATGATGTTCATGTTCGGAAGATTTGCTATCGCAATCGCTGGACTTGCCATTTCTCCAGTAAGAACAAAATTCATCTCAGAAATCAAAAAATTAGGAACAAACTTCACCCTTACACTTGCATCCGGCTCCATTATGTGGAGCCTCGGCGCAATATTCCTCTTCTACGCCGCCTCGATTGGTCCAATAACACTCGTATCAACAACAGGCCTAATCTCCCCTTTATTCACACTTCTATTCGCAATCCTGATCACTAAATATCTTCCAAAGGTTCTGGAAGAAGAAATAGACGGAAAAACTGTGGCTTTGAAACTTGTTGCGATCATAATGATCTTTATCGGAACATATCTGATAATTACCTAAGAACCCTCACATCGTGCGATCAAATATGAGTACGTGACGTTCCATCCCGTTAATACATACCGTACGCCCGTAGCGACTGGGATGTACCCCAGGTACATCCTCGTTTAAGCTACGATACCTTTCCATTATTAATCGAACTAAATCCGTGAATTAAGTCTCGTTAGAACATGAAAACAGATGCTAAATTCAACTGTTAATTTGGTGGTATAAAGTCAAAACGCGCTTTGCAGTCTCGAAATGGTTTTCCAGATCGGGTTCAAATTGTTCTGCGGTGAGCGTACTTTGGTTCTATGGTTACCTTGTGAATCGCTACTATGGGTGTAGCGTAAATGGCGACGAAAGGTTCCGGTTTCGTGGTTTCCCCGGCCAGTATTGAGCCGGATGAACTTCCAAGATCCGCATAGAAGACGTCGTCTCCGTGCATGAATATGGCGGCGTGAACACGGGACGGGATAGTTTTAACTCGATTGTCGTATCCGGTAATCTCGATCTCTCCTTTTGTAGACCAGACAATAAGTTTTGAGTCTTGGTTCGTTCGTCTTCCTAAGATGTATGTATTGTCTGGTTCGATGGAAATTGAATTTAGACTTCCCGTCAATAGATGTTTAGAGTCGCGGTAGG
>DASQZS010000194.1:0-5550 GCA_035638535.1 Candidatus Acidiferrum sp. | reverse complement strand
ATGGAGATCATGCGTGGGGCCGTCGTAGAGTTCAATCTTGACGGAGGAGCTTTCTGTCCATGATGCATTGCCTGAATGATCCTTCGAGAATATGGTACCGTGAATCACTGAACCAGGTTGTAAACGGCCGTCAAATTGGAGTGAAGCGCCTCTCATGACTTCAACGCCTGAGGCAATAATCATTGTTGGGAACCCAGCCGCTTGTGCATAGATTGTGTACACTCCTGGAGCTACGCCTACCATTTCATAGCGTCCTTTGGATGATGCGCTAAAGTAGCCGACGGAGTCGGTGCATCCTGGAACCGTGGGTTGACCGAATGCCGGACACATCGTTATTTGTTGGCCAGTGTACGGATCAATTTTAGTTTCCATATGCGCATAAACCCGACCCGCTTCCTCAAGCGGTTTACCACGTAGCGTCGACGACGCTTGATCTCCATAGCAAATAGTGCCCGTTATGAAAGCTGGATGAAGTTCTCCGCTAACAATCAATTCAGGCCAATGTTTTGATGAAAGAAATTCTCGACTTTCGATTCCCAGCTCAGTTGAATCAATTTTGTTTCCTGACGGAATTGAGGTTACGTTTGCTCTGTTAGTTAGAGCGATTTTGAAAAAGTACTTACCACTAATCGTTGGTGTAGTAACTTGTCTAATCCGAATGTAGTAGTCCTTGTCAAACGTGTGAAGTTTGTCACCAGAACTCCTTGCATCCGAATTGCTGGAACCGCTTCGATCGACTGTTACGCAAACTACAGTCCAACCGGGCGCGAAAATATCGAGAGGTGAGGTTCGAAAAACTTGAACGTTTGCGTTTCTATCGGTGGTAACAACACCTGACCCATCCATCGTCCGCATAGTGAAGCCTGGAGGAAGGTAGAGTAGAATGGTATCATATGATTCGATCTTACAAGAAACTCCTAGGAACTGAAGTATGTTACTTGACATGCCTAACTGCGATATAATATCAGAGAAAGGATGAGTTGTACTAATCACGAAGGTCAAGTCGTGAATGGATCCAGTCAATACGGTTTCGATAGCCTTCGTTTTGAGTAGTGGAGTTCCTAAAACTCCTGAAATTACTTGACCGCTCGGCCAGACATTAGCGCTCACAACATACCCGGCTTCAACACCTTGCCGCTGTGCTTCAACCCTGCTCATCATGCTATGATCGTAAACTGTTGCAAACGAGAATCCTCGAAGAACTTCTTTGAAACGCTCTTGATCCATTACAGATATCCCAATCAAGCGGTTGGTTAGATCAGGTGAGGCGACGAGTTTTTTGAATGAAATGACCGACGGCGCGTTGAAGGCAATGTTTCTAATCTTGTCTATGGAATCATGCCAAGTATTCACGATAGGAATTTCAAGTGTGACTGTCTCCTGCTGTCTCCAGGATGGCTTTTCGGCGCTCAGTTTTTCGATGTACTCATGAACAAATAACCAGTAGCTGGTCTCGGTCTTCAGATCGACAAGAACCAATAGCACCGGAAGATCGCTTTTCGAGTAGTACTCTAACTTTTCCGTTTCGAGTGGAAATTTAATGACCTTATCGGTGAGTTCGAAAGATTGAGAACCTTTCAATTGTACGAGTATTTTCTTCCCGGTGACATCTTCGTCATCAACGATCTCGATTTCTCTGTCGAGCCCGTAGTCTAAATCAATTTTTCTATAGATCCATTCGGCGGGTACCTGTGCCTCAAAAATTCTATCACTCTGTGTTTCGATCACATGCTCCTTTGGTCTACGCATTAGGAATCACTTCAGAGAACTCGTAAGGGTCGGGCATTATCGTTCTTCGCACTTTAGAGTAAATCTTGAACGATTTATTGTTTGAAGCGTTCTTGCGTAGGTAGCGAAGAGTGCTCTTCCCAATGCCAAGTTCTTTAGCCTGAGATGACGTCAATCCAAGAATCCTAATACGCAATTCACGGTTATCTAGTCTTTCCAACTTTGGGGATGGCTCCACGAAATCAAGTATTGGCGACTCGTTATTCAGAAATCGGCCTAGCTCGTTGATTTTCCGCTCGATTATAGTATCCCACTTCAAAACCCGACCTCGGTAGTTCACACCTGAATTGAATTGCTCGCGCAGAAGATTCAGAAATCGCGTTTTAGCTTCACCATCGAAGCGGTATCGGTAATCATCTCCCGTAAAGTAGAAGTGAGGTAGATCCAACGCCCCAGACTCAAACGCTCGCATAACACTCAGATCGACGATCCAGCGAAACAATTCCTGCAAATCATAGACTAACGATTGTTTAGTTTGATAGTTGCTAAAATCATGCAAGAAACCAACAGAAGGCTCCAAACCAACAGTGTTGATTGCTCGGCGGCATTCTCCTTCCAAAACTCCGTAACCATAATTCAACGCCGCATTAACCGGATCAGTGGTCGACGAATCTTTCACAAGCTCCTAGACGAATACTAACTCATCACCCCGCATACATAATGATGATCTGGTATTACAGGATGTTTTCTGATTCTTTGTAGGTTATGATTTTTTCTTTGCCATCATGTCTGTGTGTTATGTATTTCGCGTTTTCTAGTGTTGTTAGGATTCTGCTGATGGTGAATGGTTGGGTTTCGAGTTGTTTTGTGAGGGTGGATTGTTTGATTTCTTTGTTTTCCCAGAGTAGCGTTATGGTTTTGATAGCTAGGGTTCGTTGTTGGCTGCTGTTGCGGAATAGGGTTGTGAGTTCATTTTCTAGGTCTTTGGTTAGATGTTCGATCGTTACTGCGTGTTTCACTCTTTGGGGGTGAATCATGGTTTCGGTCGTTTCACGGTTTATTTCCCAGTCGTTTAGTGTGAGCGTGATGTATCGTAGGAAACGTCTGAAGATTCCGCGGCTCATTTGTGCTAGGAGTTTTATCGAGTCAGGTGTGAATGGTACGAAGTTTCCGAACCTTTTGGTGTAGGCTTCGAGTAATTGTTCGGTGCTTAGTGGTTTGAGTTCGGTTAATTGCATTTTGTCTAGGAAGAAATGATCGTGGAACATTTCTTTCTGTATAGCGACAATTATGATAGTCCCGTTCTTATCGGAGGCGAGTTTGTTCCAGAGCCAATATATTTCGCTAAGGTCGCGGTCCATTCGGCGTTTGTCAGTTTTTGAGTAGTCCGATGTATCGATGAGGATAAGTTTCTTGGTCGTAATGGTTTCGAACCAGGCATCGCGCCGCGACTTTTGGATGAACTGTTTGCTGATTTGCGATTCAGCCAGCTCTAATAGAGCCTTCACTTTTGGATCCACGTCCAGAAGATCGAAGCTTTCGCGATGTGGGAGGCTAAGCGAATGTTTGATTTGATCGAGGAAGACTCCTGGTCTGGCATTATCGGTTTGGTCTGTTGGTTTGGTGTTGGCGAGACGGTCTAGTTCGTCATACAGTCTTTCAGCGTATCGTAAAACGAATTCTTCGTAGGCTAGACTGTTCGGGTCGAGGAAGACATCGAAGAGTTGTGGTTGACTTCGCCATTTGAAGAGAACTCTATCTGAATGCTGCGATCCACCTTTGGGTGTGTATATGGGATGTCGGCTTAGTTCGATTAGGACACTACTCTTGCCTATCCCTTGTTGGCCGACGAGGCCGACTATTGCGTTTTGCAGAAAAGACAGTTGAAGACTGAGTTCACGCATTTCTTCAGGACAGAAGTAGACGTAATCCGGTTCACGGGTCTCGCCGGCGAGGTTGGCGGCCCATTCGTGAATTTCCGCTTCGGTCGTGAAAATTAGTCGCTCGGTCAAGATTGATCATTCTAGGTTTCTATTCGGTATTATGACGTGAGGAAATCCGAATTAATCCTGCCGTAATACAATACACGAGGCAGATTGACAGTCAAATTAACGTGCAATTCAATGGTCAGGTTGATAGGAAGAGGCTAAGAGGATAAGTATCGTACGACAAGAATATTACCCTAGAGTCCGATCATAACGAGGAATGTGATCGGACTTTCCATTTAATTCAAAATATACTTCAGTTCATAACTGGAGACTCGAATTGGCCTCAAAAAACGCAAAGAGACTCAAATACAAACCTTCAAAGTGTCGTGAGTTTACAGCAAATTTAATTCAAATTTTGGTTTAGAGCTGCAAAACTGCAACCGACAGTAGTCAGCATCTATTGGTTATGGTGAACCCGTGTGCTTGTCCTAATCACTTAGGCATTTAATTTCAAAGAAGAATTAATTACAAAATTCCACAAAAATTATCGTATGATTGCGGAATGTGCTGGTTGCCGTACAGTCTGCGACATTGAAACATTGCCCCAGTAGAACGCTTGTTGGCGTGAGTTTCTCATTTAGTAAACACTTGGCGGGCATTCGACGTTTCGAGAATTCCTGTTGTTCTTCTAAGCGATGAATGTGGGGTGCGCGTAGTTGTATGGTTTGGTGCAATAGGTGTGGTTTGTTTAGCGTATCTTTAACGTGATAATTCGTGTGTGATCGAGTTTGTTTGGGTACGGTTATTTAGTTCTGGAGTGGGTTTGGGGTTGATGAATATGTGTAATTGCTCTGGGGCTTATCCGCAATATTACAATAGTTACTCTTCGTATCAGGGGTATGGTGGAATGTATCCGCAATCCTATCCGCAATATTCTTCGTATCAGGGTTATGGTGGAGGCTATCCGCAGTATTATCCTCAATCTTACCCGCAGTCTTATCCTCAGTATTACAACAATTACTCTCCGTACCAGGGTTATAGTGGAACGTATCCGCAGTCTTATCCGCAGTATTCTTCGTTTGAGGGGTATGGTGGAATGTATCCACAATACAATAATTATTCCATGGGTCAGTTTGCTGGGATGATGGCTTATCCGGTTTCGGGTTGTGGTTGTGGGCATTCGTTGCCATCAGGGTCTACGCGTGGAGAGTATCGTGCGGGTAGTTGTTTGATTATCTGTAATAGATGATTGGAGTCCTAAAGTTTCTAATTCTTGATTTAATGGGGGATTTGGAAGAATGATGAGGAGTTGTCCTTCGTGCGGTTACCATGTCTATGGTGACGCACCTATGTGTTCGCGTTGTGGTGCGCCAGTTCAAATGTCTGCCCCTGGGCGTTTTGCGCAGCCATGCTACCCACCACAACCACAATATGCTCCACCGCCGATGCCGCCGGCACCGCAGTTTGCTCCACCTATGCCATCGCCAGAGTTTGCTCTGGCTCCGGTAGCTTATCCAGTAGCCTATGGTCCAAGATCTGCACCTAGAGCCCTTTGGGGTTTCATTTTAACCCTCATAGCTGGGATACTAGTAATTCTCAACGCAGGCGCATTGCTGAGTTGGTCATTTTATAATATGTGGGTTAGTGCGTTCTTCTGGATTCCGATAATTGATAATTCGCCACCACATGGGCTCATCTTTGTGATCGGTGCAATCGTCGGACTGACATTGTTGATGGGTTCGATTCTAATGTTGCTTGGCTACGGTACTATTGGAAGCATCGTGGTTTTTCCGCTCGCGGTGGTAAGCCTGTTGATTGGCGGGGGTTTTGTCGCCGGCTTTGTTCTTGGTGTGGTTGGCGGAATACTCGGCATGCTAGGCAGATAGAAACACCA
>DASQZS010000193.1:0-3271 GCA_035638535.1 Candidatus Acidiferrum sp. | reverse complement strand
GTAGTGTTGTAGTATTCCTGGCAGCCCGCTACTGAGAATGCTCCGAAAGCAATATCGCCGCCGTAGCGTGGTTCAAATGCGAGATCGGGCCACTGGCTCCAAATCATTTTCATGAACGTATCCCCTTGGCTCGCCATCTGGTAATCGATCGCGTTGAAGTTGACAGAAAATGTTGACTCGAACCAGGACGGATTTGATTCAACTAGGACTGAGGAATTGCGCTGCACTGCTTGTACGAACGCGGGTATGCCTTCCTTTTCAATCTGACTCATATTAGGTTGATAAAATTGAGGATAACGTCCCCACCAACTAGACGTGGCATATTTTATGATCGCAAGCGATTGCAGTGGAACAAGCTGCTCATTTGTGAAACGCATTCGCGTTAGCCAATTTGCAGCCAACAGCGCCGAATTCTGATAAGTTAAATTCCCAGTCAGTTGGGTGAGACGGAGTAAACCGGGGATTGCATAAGACGCGCTCCACAGAGACAGAGCCTGACCTCGTGAACCAAATTCGTGCTTCACAGTGTTGTATCCGTAATAATATCCTCCAATAGCCATGCTGTCGTTTGCATAAGTATGATCTCCCCAGCCATCGCCAGTTGGGGTTACCTGGAAGCTCATCAGCCAATTAGCGTATCTTTCAGCCGCGATCAAAAAACGAGTATCGTTCGTCAACCGGAAAAGCTGAGTCCAAGCCAGCAGAGTGTAACCCGCATGGTTGGTTGACACCGAGTACGAATAATGTGTTTCATTCGCCATGTATGGCAGGGAGCCCTCGATATGCGTATCATTCGCGTTCACAAATTGCCTGGAAACCATGAAGTTTCCTGCGGCAACAGCCGCGTCAAGATAAGTCTGATTATGCGTAAGGATGAAAAGTTCTGATAAAACCCAAGCTGATTCTGTCGTCTCGAACATTCTCGGTTTCCAACCGATATCCCAATAATACTGGGTCACAGGGAACGCTCCTGCGAATTCACCCGACCTTATCTGGCTTCTAACTAACCAGTTCCCATAGCGATTCAGCATCTGAAGAGCAACAGGATCGCTGGTTAAACGGTAGTATGCTATGAGTGCCGTGGCGATCGGATTTCCATGCTCCGCGGCAGGAAAGACTGAACTCAGCTCGATTTGATCACTGTTAGTTCCAAAGGCGCCATTGAGCCCTGCAGAGACCTGAGCCTGTTCAGCCCACATTCCGCCGTTGAAAATAGTCATATTCTCACCTTGTGCCTCAGTGGTCGTCTCGATCGGCGTCGTTACATTTGTACTCGGAATTTGGGCATCTAGGAAGTAGTTGAAGTACACGTCAAACGTTCTGAGATATTTCACGTCCCCAGTCGATAGGTAGGCATTCAGAGCGGCGGATGCGCCTTCCCCAGCATCGTGACCGCCAATTAAGAACGCCAATGTTTGCTTTTGTCCTGCAACGATGCCGCCGGTTCCACCGGTGATCGTACCATTATCGTAGTAGAATGGATCGAGGCCCCATACACGGGAATCTGGGTAGGGAATTCCCCAGGATGACGTTACCGGAGTCACTTGAAACGACGTTATCCAGTCAGTGGCATCGATCCCCAACTTGGAATATTCAGATTGCTGCGGTTGCTGAGTCGAGTTTGCTAGTGCCGGTGTAACTGCTGTTAATGTCACGAGTAAAACGAATACTACCGGCAACACGTGGATGGCGAACTTGAATGACATTTCTGTCTTCTTGAATTGAGCGTGCAATATAAGTGGAAATATCGATGAAGCTAAAATGATCTTGGATCACAACCAATTCAAGTAGGTTTGCTAAAGTAGTGATGTAGGAATTGGGAATGTAGATGGGCGCGATGAAAAAATCCGTCTGTTACATTATACTATTCTTTGCAGTAGCTTCGTTACTGGTTGGTAGTGCGCCAGTTCATGCTTCGATCTGCGAATTACTGAACATCAACCCAAATTACCCGTCTGAAGCTGGTCCGAATCAGGAAATTGCGATCGACGTAAATGTGGTCTTAAACTGTTCTCCCTTTTACTCTTACAGCTACATGATCGTACGAGTGGATCTAATGCCCATGGGAATCACTCGAATTATCGCGACGGAAGTGATTCGTGCATATCCATACTTTTCCTCAGAAACAGTACACGTTTTAGTTTTTACGCCAAAAACGATGGGACCTTGGTATCTGAATGCCGTTGTCTCGGTCGTTGACTTACAGCACAATTCCCGTATCGACAGCATTACAGGTATACCTATCGCCATTCAAGTAGGACCTTCTACTCCATCCGCTACGGTTCCAGCGACAACTTAGATCCCGTCGACGATTGGAATCGCTCGAACATCAACAACCGCGATTACGAAAATGTTGATTATTACGATCGCAACGTTACTGGGACTGAATAAGAGGGGAATTCAATTTGACACCTCAAAATGAGAGACGTTTCACGATTCAAGCTAAGTCCGTAGGGCAAGTAGAAGCATTGATGACGACAGAAAATCCGAAAACTGCCGAAGCATTTTGGAATGCGCTGCCGATTAAGCAATCAGGGAATAGGTGGGGTGATGAAATTTATTTCTCCACTCCTGTGTCATTGTCAGAGGAGAACTCGAGAGCTGAAGTCGAAGTAGGAAGTATTGCCTACTGGCCGCCCGGGAAGGCGTTGTGCATTTTCTTTGGGTCGACCCCGGCTAGCAGAGGGGACGAACCGCGAGCTGCTAGCCCCGTCAATGTGTTCGCAAAGGTGGTTGGGGATGCGACTATTTTTAGAAAGTTTCGTGATGGAGATCAAGTTAGCGTATTGAAGTCTTCGACTTCTTGATTGGTTTGGCAATCGAAAGTTCGTGTCCGTCAGGATCTTTTATGTGAAAGTATCTCTCACCCCAAGAACCGTCCTGAGGATCACCAACATCCTTTAGTTGTCTCTTGAGCTCTCTGTGCATGTCATCTACATCGTTACAGTGCAGGATTATTCTTCCCCATTTTGTTTCGCATTGAGCAGAGAGCTGCAGGTTGAGGTATTTGCCTCTGATCTCGAATGAAGAAAACGTTTCATTCTCTCCTCCGTAAGCTAATTTCAACCCTAGAATGTTATGGTAAAAATGGAAAGATCGAGGCATTGAAGTGACCTGAATTGTTACGGCACTAATACTGGTTATCTCGGTCAACGGTGACACGACTGTGGCTGGTTAAGAATCATTCTCTAGATCGACCGCCGCGCTTCGACCACATTGATCTTGCCAGTCTCTGGAGTTTTGCACTCAATTTTAGCGGTGGCGTTTCGGA
>DASQZS010000192.1:0-2540 GCA_035638535.1 Candidatus Acidiferrum sp. | reverse complement strand
AACGGCTGGCTCCCCGATCCTCCTGCCATCGCCAGTTAATTCTGAGTTCTCGTTCTCATATAAATGCGGCAGTGAGCGAATCGACCAGGGGTTGTGGGCCGATTGACTCTAACATAATGCAGGCTTCGCATAGCCTATGTGGTGTCGGGTCTCCACATTTTTCGCAGTCCCGCAATTCCAACGGATGAATCGTTGTCGATAATTGCTCTCGCAATTTCTCGGCTGTTTTCTGGAGAGTGAATTTTGTTCCAGCATGTTTCTGTTCCATTTGGTTCAGGAAGCTTCTGATATCGTTTCTTAATGCTTGATTACCGTGAGGACAAGCCACGCTCTGAAACTCCAATCCGACTAGATACGCATAGAGAACAATCTCTTTTTCAGGTATATCGCAGAATGGTTTGACTCGTGTTATGAATCGGCCTCGGACGTCTTGTAGTACGGGTCCCGAGCGTATGATGCGCATCGGATCTCCATGGAGCATGTTCAGGAGAACCGTTTGAACCTCGTCGTCAAGGTTATGAGCGGTAGCGATTTTGGTTGCACCAATTTTCGCGGCTGCCTTGTTGATTGCTTTCCGACGGAGGACTCCGCAGTAGGAGCAGGGAGTCTTACCCAAGTGTTCCTCCACAATCATGTCTGTGGTGACTCCGAAGAGTTCCTTGTAGGAGACGATATGGTGTTTTACCTTTAGTTTTCGACAGGTATCTGATGCGATTTGGAGTGCTTCGTCTCTGTATCCTTCTATTCCCTCATCGACGCTTACCGCGGTAATTTTGCTGTTCGGGAATCGTTGTTCCATCTTAACTAGTAGAGTGAGGAGAGTGAGACTGTCTTTACCGCCCGAAACGGCGACGGCTGTGTGGTCGTCGTGGGCAAACATCTCATGTTTTGTTATTGTTCGTCTAACGCGTTCTTCGAGGCTGTGGCGAAAGCATTTGCCGCAGAATGATGCGCCTTCGTATTCTTTGGTGTAAATTGCGGGTTCAGAGCAGAAGCTGCAAGTACGTTCGGACAATCGGTTTAGTACCTCATAAAGCCGAAACGGATCAATGATAATCCGATGTTGAGTAGGAGGAGTAGGTAACCGGCGGCGTTTGCTGCGCTTCTAATTCCTTTGGTCTGTCTTATTCCGAGTACGTTCAAGGCTGTGTCTAGGAATTTATCTCCGTCAAAAGGGTACATTGGGAGCATATTGATCATTGCTACGCTCGTGAGGACTACTGATAGCCAGAATTCTGAATGAAGAAGAATATTCGGTAGGTCGCTTGATAGAAAAGGAAACTTGGGGCCGTAGACAATGTTGTCGGTGAGACCACTAATTCCGATAACCGCGTGAGTGGCATTATTTGGGTCTGTGATTGTCTTAACTGGGAACTTTCCTCGCTGCGTCCCTATCACCACTACTTGTCCTGGCGTGACGTTGTTCATGTACCCGCGTAGGTCGTTAATGCCTGTAATTGTTGTTCCGTTAATGCTTGTCACGATGTCTCCTGCTTGCAAGCCGGAGGTGTGTGCGGGGAGATTGTTGGGTATGCTTCCGATCGATACACCCGTTTGGGTTACGGTGTAGAAAGGAGCGATCGTTGCGGCGAAATTAGATAGGAGTAGGACGAACATGATTCCTATTACGACGTTAGTGAAAGAGCCTGCAGCGAAAACTCGAAGTTTAGCTACGCTTGAGGCCTTACTCAGTTGCTCTTCGTCGGGTTCGACGAATCCACCCATGAGTATGTGAGCGAAAAATGCTCCGGTTGATTTGAGTGGGATTTTTTCAACTAGGCTCGCTATTCCGTGTGACAATTCATGAGTTACAACGACTACTGACAAGGCGAGAACAAGATACGGGAATGTTTCAAAGGAAACGAATAGTCCTGGAAGTGGGACTATTGGTTGGATTGAGACAGCCTGTGGGCTTCTGTAGAACAGATTAACGAGGTTCTCGGCCAGCTGGTAAAATATGAATACCATCAGTCCGACGGCTGTGACTATGCCGAGGTTCCATATTACGCGCCATCCGGTGATTGATAGGTTTGAAATTTTTTCGATCCATCGGTTCAGTTTTGTTGTGCGATATATCAAGTAGAGTGGAGGTCCGGTGATTCCGAATCTGTCAGCTCTGAACGCCCACCAGGCGATTGATATTATTGCCCAAATGGCGATGTATATTGCTAAGATAATTGGTATCGTTGCCATTCGGAGTCTTCGGCTGTGAGTTTAATTTGTTCAACTTTAAGGTTTCTAGCTAGATGAAAACGAATGAATCTTTTGTAATTGACAGTTCCACTAAAACGTGATTTATTTTTCGGAATCTTCGTGTTGGGTAATGAATCATGAAGGTATGATTGGAATTATCAGGGAACGTTTAATTAAGCGGAGTTGCATGGCGGGCTTCTAGTCGAGAGAGCAGGATTGAAACCTGAAGAAGAGGACAAAATAATCGAAGCTCTTGAGGAATTGCGGATTAACTACAACTTACGGCAGTGGCGTGTCTGTTCGCTGATCTGTGAATCTCTCGCTGACAAATTCCGCATGGTCGCTAA
>DASQZS010000191.1:0-2629 GCA_035638535.1 Candidatus Acidiferrum sp. | reverse complement strand
CTTATCAAATACTTCTAAGATCAGCAGATTCCGATCGATCACGCGAACCTCCCCGCCCAGCCGTTGAGTAAGTTTGAATACGTGGCTGCTGGTAAGTGCGTTAGCAAAGATCACGGTGTCAACATCATTCTCATCGACGAGCTGTTTTAGTTCATCAAGTCTTCCAGGACCCAAAGTGTAAGTGTGATGAACACTCTTGCGTCTCTGAATTAGCGTCGCAACAACTTCATACCCTATGTTCTGAGCCATCGTCTTCGTTTCCTCAATCAACGGCGGAAGGGCGGGAAGCTTTAACTCGACTATGACTGCTCGCAAACTACTCCATTCACCGTAGTGTGACAGATTCAAATTCTGCAGGGAGACGTATTTAGCCATACAAATTTGCCTCTAAATGGCATTTACACATGTGAAGGAACAGATTGTATGAAAGTGAAAGCTCACGTCTTCGTAAGCGGTAAAGTTCAAGGGGTCTTCTTTAGGGTCGAGACTGCGCGCGCAGCGCTTGCAAACAATGTAACTGGTTGGGTTCGGAACTTATCAAATGGTCAAGTAGAAGCAGTCTTTGAGGGCGAAAAAAGAGACGTAGAAATTATTGTGGATTTTTGCAAACGTGGACCATCAGGAGCCCAAGTTGAGGCCACCGAAGTAACCTGGAAGAATTGGAAAGGAGAATTCAGCGACTTTCTAATACTCTAGTTAAGGAAGACCGATCGCAAAAGAACTTAAAGTCCGGATGTTCTGCTTCTGCATGCGTGCTCCGGTGGTGTAGCCCGGTTAACAGATCAGGCCGAAAGCATACCGGCCTTTCGAGCGACGAGGAAATCATCCTCAGAGTCGGTGATCGCGGGTTCAAATCCCGCCCGGAGCACCATACACTCTTATCGAACTTCTGGCCGGCGCTGAAATGGTTAAATAAGTTATTGTGAAAGCAGTGTTAGAGTGTTTTAGAATTGCGAGGGAACTCGGTCAGAGCTGATTTAGTTCACCAAATCGAACACTAGCCGCCTAAAGCTCACTTTACCGAAAGGGTCCCTTGAGAAGGCAACTCTCGACATCTTCCAGAGGGCCTTCTACAGGATCTCAGGAAGCGATAGAACCTACAAACCATCCATAAACGACCCGGAAATTGAATTAAAAATTCTTCGACCACAGGAAATTCCGATCTACGTAGCGGAAGGCATGCAGGATCTTGGGATAACGGGATTGGACTGGATAAAAGAAACCGGAGCTGACGTCGAGCGCCTTCAGGACCTCGAATATGGTCGCGTACGGATTGTAGCGGCCGCACCGAAAACCGTCCCGCACTCATCAACGAACTCTATGCTGGATGAAATATGGAGCCAAGGAAAATCTGTTCGAATCTCTACGGAGTATCTTAACCTGGCCGCTCATTTCTTAAAAGATCTCCCAGCCTACCGCAACCGATTCGGTGGTCAAGAACCGCTGATCGTCACTCCATGGTGGAGGAAGGGTGAGAACCACAAAGCTGCGATCTTTTTATCGTTCGGAGCAACCGAAGCTAAACCACCAGAAGACGCTGATCTAATTCTCGAAGTCACCGAAACCGGAACCTCACTTGAACAGAACGACTTGAAATCACTTGAAACCGTACTCGAATCTACTGCCCATCTCATAACAAACAAGGAGGCCCTAGCAGATCCATGGAAAAAAGAGAAAATCATCGATGTCCTAACCCTTCTCAAAGGAGTCGCTCAAGCCCAGAAACGATTGCACCTCTTTGTCAACGTTAAGGAAGAGAATCTTGAAACTCTACTAGCTCAGTTGCCCTCACTAAGAAGACCTACCATAAGCCCGCTCTCTACGAAGGGATGGTTCGCGATCAACACCGTTGTTGAAAAGAAAGATTTTCTAAAATTACTTCCAACCCTCCGTAAGTTAGCACAGGGACTAGTTGTGCACGAACCTCAGCAGGTATTATCCCTCGAGGAAGTAAATGGCGTCGTGAATAAATGAACGAACAATACGGGCAAGAATAGTCTGTCGAATTAGTTCGATTTGGTGTCAATTAACGATCCGCATTTCTATCCTCAACTACGGCGTTGGCAACCTATACAGCTTGCAGGCGGCGCTGAAACGCGAAGGCGCACATTGTGATGTTACGAAAAATCTTAGGAAAGTTAAGTCTGCTGATGCACTACTGCTGCCTGGAGTAGGAAGTTTCACGACGGCAACTAGTAAGATTCGCGCTCCGGCGGTTCGTGAGATTGTCCTAAATGGCAAACCACTCTTAGGAATCTGTCTCGGTCTCCAATTATTCTTTCGCAGCAGCGAGGAAGGCCGAGGTAGGGGATTAGAGTTGTTGCCGGGTGAGGTGAAGCGTTTACCTGCCGGAGTAAAGATTCCACAGATAGGTTGGAACCTTCTCAAGATCAAACGGCAGAATGAACTGGTTGAGGGCCTCTCAAACGATGGATGGGTCTACTATGTGCACTCCTACTATCCATCCACAGACGGACAATGGGTTACTGGAACAAGTGAATACGGTGTTCAATACCCATGTCTCATTGCGTGGAAAAACATTTTCGGAACACAATTTCATCCAGAAAAATCTGGAATCACTGGGAGACTGATTTTGCGCAACTTCCTCAACATAATCAGGAGATAAGCT
>DASQZS010000190.1:0-4993 GCA_035638535.1 Candidatus Acidiferrum sp. | reverse complement strand
TCCTCGCAAACAATTCGTCAAATCCAACAAGATAGGAACCTAGTTGAAATTCAAAACTTGAAGGTGTATTTTCACCATAGATCCACGATGCTTGGCAAGAAAGTCACACTGCACGCAGTTGACGATGTTACGTTGACACTAAAGGAAGGAGAAGTGTTAGGACTAGTAGGCGAGAGTGGTAGCGGTAAATCAACTCTGGCGAGAACTATCGTCAAATTAAATAGGGCTACCTCCGGTCAAGTCGCTTATCGCGGCGAGGACATCTCAAAACAGGATCGAAAATCGTCAAAGGAATTCAGAAGACACGTCCAAATGATTTTCCAAGACCCGTACGAATCTCTCAATCCCCAAGCCAACGTCTTCAATGCAGTCCTAGAGCCTTTAATCATACATGGAATGGCCAAGGACAGAACCAAACGAGAGGCGAAAGTTACTGAACTGCTCGCGATGGTTGGCTTAGACCCCGCTTCAAAAATGGACAGGTTCCCACACGAACTTAGCGGAGGAGAAAGACAACGAGTAGCAATTGCAAGAGCGCTCTCGCTTAACCCAGAATTGTTAATCGCCGACGAGCCGGTATCGATGCTTGATGTGTCTATCAGGCTCGGCGTACTAAATCTCATGTTGGAATTGAAGGAACGACTCAAGTTAACCTATCTGTTCATAACCCATGATCTCGGCGTGGCACGATACATAGCAACAAGGGTAGCAGTAATGTATCATGGAAAAATTGTCGAGATCGCGAATCCGGACGAACTCATAGCTCATCCTCTACATCACTACACAAAGCTACTTCTCGCGTCAATCCCGGGATCAGTACTATCAGAGCCATCACGCCAATCCACAGAATACACATTTAACCCAGCTGAACCACCGCAAGGTTGCAGATTCCATCCACGCTGTGCAGCGGCAAAAGAAAAATGTAGTACAGAAGAACCAATACTAACAGAAATTAGGAAGGATCATTTCGTATCCTGCTACTACCCACTCGCAGCATAACAGCTGACATAACTTGGCTGAACGAAAAGTTACAATCACAAACGATTGGACCTACAGAAAAATTCGAACAGTCATTCTCGAGAACGAATACCTAAAACTCACAGTGCTCCCTGAAATTGGAGCTAAAATCTACGACATAATCTACAAACCACAACAGAAAAATTTACTCTGGCATAACCCGCGGATTCCTCCAATGAAAGCCCCTTTCGGAGCTGCATTCGATGACGTATGGAGCGGTGGATGGGATGAAATTTTTCCGAACGACGCACCATGCAACTATGATGGAGAACGATATCCAGACATGGGCGAAGTCTGGTCAATCCCATGGAACTATTCAGTATCCAGAACCGAAGAAAGACCACAAGCTGTGACACTGGTAACCTCAGTTACGAGCCCGATAACCCCATGTAAACTCACGCGAACTCTAACACTCAAAGAAGGCGAAGCGTCAATTCATCTTCAATACGCGCTCGAGAATTTGAGTCATACTTCGCTGAAGTTCCTATGGAAACTCCACCCAGCCCTAGCAATCAACGAAACCTGCAGCATCGAGATTCCGGCCTCGAGAGGCATTATTGATCCACGATATAGGCACCTGTACTCGGAAACCAGCACTGAATACGACTGGCCCAACGCAATAGATAGAGACGAGAAGAGAGTTAACACAAGCAGAATACCTCCTGCCACTGAGCATTCCTGTAGCCTTCACTACGTAACTGACCTGCAGGACGGCGTCGTCGAATTCAGAAACCCAAGGGACAACCTTGACGCCACCTTCAAGTTTCCTAAGGAGATCTTCACATCTGTCTGGTTATTCCTCGCCTACGGCGGTTATCGCTCCATATACACCGCCGTGATAGAACCAAGCACAAGCTATCCTTACGACCTGGCTCAAGCAATAAAAGAAGGAAATTTTTCGCTGATCAAGCCCGACTCGAAATTAAAGTGCGGCATTGACGTCGAATTGCACGACCATTCAGACACTTCGTAATTCAACGAACGCGATAAGCTTTAGTACCATCCAGTAACTTCTCACTCTCTATGTCTTTAACGAAAGCTGAAGTCTCCAAGAACCTAATTGGCAACGAGTGGGTACAAGCTTCGACGGGACAAACGTTCGAAGACATCAACCCCGCCAACACGAAGGAAGTAATCGGAGATTTTCAACAATCAAATAGAGATGACGCTCGCGCTGCAATCGACGCAGCAGACAAGGCAAAGGAGAAATGGGCACATACCCCACCTCCACTGCGAGGAAAAATTCTATTCAAAGCCGCTGAGATTCTTGAACAACAAAAAGAAGACCTTGCCAAGATCCTAACAAGGGAAGAAGGCAAACCACTAGCAGAAAGTCGCGGCGAAGTCAACCGAGCAGTTGACATTTTCAGATTCTTCGCTGGCGAAGGAAACCGACTCAACGGAGAAGTAATTGCGTCAGAAGACGCAGATACAAAACTCTACACCCTACGCCAACCACTCGGAACGGTCTCCATAATTACACCCTGGAACTTCCCCATTGCTATACCCGCCTGGAAAATTGCCCCAGCACTAATATGCGGAAACACAGTGATCTTCAAACCTGCATCGCTAACTCCACTCATCGGACTGAAGGTTGTGGAGGCACTGAAGAATGCGGGAACTCCGCCGGGAGTTATCAACTTCATTACGGGACCTGGCTCGACTGTAGGATTGGAACTGATTGAGAATGAGAAAATTTCTGGGATATCATTTACAGGATCCTACGAAGTAGGCGAACGAATCTACAAAAGCTGCGCAGAAGGTGAAGCAATGCCGCGAATCCAACTCGAAATGGGCGGCAAAAACCCACTTGTAGTCCTCTCTGACGCCGATCTTCCAAAAGCGGTTGAAATAACAGTGAAAGGAGGCTTTGGAGGAACCGGACAAGCCTGCACAGCAACCAGCAGAGTAATCGTTGAACAACCCGTCCTAGAGAAATATACCAAATTGCTGGCAGAACGTGTGGCGAAAATGAAAGTCGGCAACGGGTTAGACGAAACAAACGAGATGGGCCCCGCTGTATCGGACTCACAACTCAAAACGGATTTAGACTACATTGAAATTGGAAAAAGAGAAGGAGCGAAACTACTTCTCGGCGGCAAACGATTACACGGAGGCGAATATGATCGAGGCTATTTCATGGAACCTACAGTTTTCACAGACGTGAATGCAACTATGCGAATCGCCAAGGAAGAAATATTCGGACCAGTAGTAAGCGTCTTATCAGCAAATAACTTCGACCAGGCACTAGAACTTGCCAACAACGCTGAATACGGACTATCCGCCGCCGTCGTGACAAACAACCTAGAAAAAGCTCACGTATTCATCGATAAGATTCAGGCGGGCGTGGTTAAAGTCAACAGACCAACAACCGGCATCATGGCACAAGCTCCCTTCGGCGGAATGAAGAAATCAAGTTCCATGACATTCAAAGAACAAGGAAAAGCAGCCATCGACTTCTACACGTTCACAAAAACAGTCTACCTAGGCATAAGACCATAATCAAACTACATTTCCGCGATGGATCCGATACCACTCTATCACTCAATTTGCAGATTTTTGGACAGTTGCAAGATTGCAGCTCTAATTCGTTTTTGTTCTTCTTTCTACCGGTAAGGGCTATCAGAGGCCGAAATAGTTTCACCTTGCTACCACGTATGACAATCATCCATAATGGTTAGTGTCCGCGTCCCTCCTTCCTCTAACTCATAGGAGTTGTACGTAAGCTTGGATACGTCTACATCACAACGGGTCTTTGATTCGGTCGATCCGGTTGCTCTCGCGTTCGACGAATCAAGACCGTATGCACGGAAGTTTATCCAACTGGGCGGTCCTGCGAGCGACAAACTTTGGGAACTGGAGACCGCGTTAAGAGGCACTACAAAACAGCTTTCATCACGAATCGCCACTGGATTAGTGAATACCATAGCTCAGACTGTGGGTTTACCATCGCCTGAAACAATAGCCAACCAAATAGATCAATTGTTTACAACTACTGCTGGCTTCGAAAGATCATGCATCAAAATTCTAACTTTCGGCGACGATTTGAGAGTACTCAAGGAGAAGGAAGAACTCCACATGCTCCTAGGAGCCCTTCTCGACGCTTGGGACATGCTTTTCCAAATGCAATGTGATACATGGGTAATGAGAAATGCTACACTCGTCTACAAAATACTTGACAAGATGATAAGCAAAATGGCTGGCGTCAAAGACTTCGGCAGCCAGGCAGTACGAGATACCACTAGAGTCGTCTCATCTTCCAAAAATCGCTTGCAACGACTGATTCACGGGAAGCAGCTGACCGACGGAACCACAGATGCTGAAATACGAGAATCACAAGAAACGATCGCTTCCACCGCGCCACAATTACGAGAAATCCTCGCCTCAATCAACGAACAGTGGCCTGACCTCTTGAAAGCGGTAGAAGAATTGAAACCTCACCTCGAAGAGATGGCGGCGAAAGTTGACATCGCTCTCGAAGTCAAGTAGCAATCTACCTTGACAGAACTGAAAGGTGTCTTCAGGGAGCTATAGAAAGCTAAGTATCGCGAAGCTAGTGGGCAGGTTTCGTCTAAGTGGTTACCTTGCAGATCGCGTATGTCCCATATCCAGTTCGTATTCGGAGGTAGCCTCTGAGCATTTTATCGACGATTTCACTGCCAGTGTCAACCAGGAGGGGTCTGCCGCGGAGGGATGCAAGTTTCTCTTTGGTAGCTACGACTATGATGTTCTCTTTTCCTATCTTCGTTATAATTTCAGTACTGATTTGCTGGTTTCCTCTGCCGAAAATGTATCCTTGTCCTCCTATGACTGTTACCACGATTTTGGCTTTTCTTCCTTTGATTAACGTGCTTAGTTGTGTTTCGTTTACGTCCTTTGCGATAAGTTGTCTATTGAGGACGACGTCTACTCCTAGCAAAGTCTTGGTTAGTCCGAGATTCAATAAGATGTCTCGTGTGGTGGTTCCAGGTCCAAA